>CANJVS010000051.1 GCA_947477755.1 Verrucomicrobiaceae bacterium
CGATCTCGGCTGTTATGGCGGTGACATTGAGACGCCGAACCTTGATTCACTGGCGAAGAATGGACTGCGCTTCACCCAGTTTTATAATACCGCCCGCTGCTGGCCCACCAGGGGCGCCTTGATGTCGGGTTACTACGCCCAGCAGATCCACCGCGATGAACTGCCGGGGCTCGGTGGTGGCGGTCAGGGTGTGCGCCAGCAATGGGCGCGATTGCTGCCCGAGTTTCTGAAGCCGGCAGGCTATCGCAGCTATCACAGCGGCAAATGGCACATTGATGGCAAAGTGCTGGACGCCGGTTTCGACCGCTCACTGGACATGAAAAACCAGGGCAATTTTTTCACCTCGGCAGGCAATTCAATTGATGACGTGCCGGTGAAACCGCCTGCGGATGAAAAGGGTTACTATGCGACCATTGCCACGGCTGATCATGCCATCGATTGCCTGAAGGACCACGCCGCGAATCATGCAGGCAAACCGTTCCTGCATTACATCCCCTTCATCGCTCCGCACTTTCCGCTTCATGCCCTGCCGCAGGACATCGCAAAGTATCGGGACAAGTATCTGACAGGTTGGGACAAACTGCGTGAGGCGCGCTTTGCCAACATGCGCGCGGCAGGGATTGTCTATGGCGAACTATCTGCGCTGGAGCGCGATGTCGGCCCGCCGTATGCCTTTCCGGATGCGATGAAAATACTCGGACCGGGTGAAGTGAACCGTCCCCTGCCCTGGAGCGAACTGACGGAGGAGCAACGCCGCTTTCAAGCCACAAAGATGGCCATCCATGCCGCGATGGTGGATCGCATGGATCAGGAGATCGGCCGCATCATTGCTCAGCTCAAGGCGATGGGTGTCTTTGAAAACACCCTGATCTTTTTTGCCTCTGACAATGGAGCGAGCGCGGAGATCATGGTGCGCAATGGCGGCCATGATCCAAAGGCTGAACCAGGCAGCGCGGCAACGTATCTCTGCCTCGGCCCGGGATTCTCCAGCGCAGCCAACGCGCCGCACCGGCGGCATAAAACCTGGGTTCATGAGGGAGGCATCAACACGCCGCTGATCGCGCACTGGCCAAAGGGTATCACGGCGAAGAATGAGCTACGCCGTACGCCTGCGCATGTGATCGACATCGTGCCCACCGTGCTGGAACTCGCGGGTGTAGAAAAACCAAAGGAGTGGAAAGGCGAACACATCCCTGAAGCACCCGGCAAGAGCCTCGTGCCGGCCTTTGCCAGAGATGAAACCATTGTCCGCGACAATCTGTGGTGGCTTCATGAAGGCAACCGTGCGGTGCGTGTGGGCGACTGGAAACTCGTCGCCGCCAAAGGTGATGCATGGGAACTCTACGATCTTAAAAATGACCGGGCCGAGCAGTACAATCTCGCCGCAGAGCTGCCAGCCAAGGCAAAGGAATTGGAGGAGGTCTGGCAAAAGCAGACCGACAGTTTCACCGAACTCGCCAAAAAAACGATGACCGAGCAACCCAAAGGAGGCGGCAAGGGAAAAGGAAAAGCGAAGAAGAAATAATCACCCGGCGACGGCATCCTGCACACCAGCTTTCAATTCACTCATGAAGTTCCTTTCCTGCACGCTCCTTTTCTTTTTCATTCTTCATGCCTCGTCCATTGCCGACACGCGGAAGAACATTCTTTTCATCGCTATTGATGATCAGAATGATTGGATCGGCTGCCTGGGCGGCCATCCACAGGTGAAGACACCGAACATTGATGCACTCGCCAAACGTGGAACGCTTTTCTCCAACGCACACTGCCAGGCGCCTTTGTGCAATCCTTCGCGCTCCAGTTTGCTCACCGGTTTACGGCCGAGCAGTACCGGCATCTATGGGCTGGCACCGGGGATTCGTGAAGTGGCGCAGACCAAGGGCCACATCACGCTGCCGCAGACTTTCACCACGGCGGGTTATTTCACCTCGACCAGCGGCAAGATCTATCACGATGGTTCCATACGCGGCGGCGATCAGAAGGCGGAATTCAACGAGTGGAGCAAGCCAATCCCGATGCCGAAACCAAAGCAACCCATCGCCAAACTGCCGGGTCCGGATCGCCATCCGGCCATGGATTGGGGCGTGTTTCCCGACAAGGATGATAGCACTCCCGACTGGAACATCGCCAAAACTGCCATCAGCGCGATCGAGCGCGCGCCCGTTGAAAAGCCCTTCTTTATCGCCGCCGGTTTCCGCCTGCCGCATGTGCCCTGCTTTGCCCCGCAGGCCTGGTTTGATTTGTATCCTGACGCCGGCATGCTCATGCCGCCGGTCAAAGAAGATGATCGTGATGATTTGCCAAAGTTTGCCGACTTCCTGCACTGGAAGCTGCCCGAACCGCGCCTCAGCACGCTGCGCGCAATGAATGAATGGCGTCCGCTGGTGCGCGCTTATCTGGCCTCAATCAGCCTGATGGATGCCCAGGTCGGTCGTGTCGTCGCCGCGCTGGATCAATCCGGTCATGCCGGCAACACCATCATCGTCCTGTGGAGTGATCACGGCTGGCATCTCGGTGAAAAGCTCATCACCGGGAAAAACACCCTCTGGAATGAAAGCACGCGTGTTCCGCTCGTCTTCGCCGGTCCGGAAATCAAAGCAGGTCAGGTATGCAACCGTCCCGCCGAGCTTCTCGACATTTTCCCCACACTGCTGGAATTGACAGGAATGCCCGCACGTCCCGATTTGGAAGGGCACAGCCTCGTTCCTCAACTCAAAGACGCGAAAGCTGCGCGCGAATGGCCTGCCATCACAACACACAATCAGGGCAATCACACCATCCGCACCGAAGATTGGCGTTACATCCGCTATGCCGACGGCAGCGAGGAACTCTACGATGAAAAGGCTGACTTCAATGAGTGGACCAACCTTGCCAAAGATCCCAAGCACGCCGCCAAAAAAGCCGAATTGGCCAAATGGTTGCCCAAAGTGGACAAGGCTCCTGTTCCCGGCAGCAAGAGTCGCATCCTCACCTATGAACCCATCACCGGTGAGGCCATCTGGGAAGACGTGAAGATCGACAAAACAGCCAAACTACCAGAGCCGTAAATTCCAGAAACCTTCCGGGAAGATCACATGAGATTCGCTCGGCGTCAGCCTGCGGAGTGCAATACTATTTTGATATCACCCAGGGCAGCTTCACTTTGGCGATGTAGATGGCCGTCTTGCCCTCGTGGGAGGAGTAGTAGCTCACATACAGGTGACCTTCGTGCCAGCACAGTCCGGGATAGCTGCAATCTCCACCGCTGGGCAATTCAAGGAGAGGCTCCAGTGCCGTCGGCGTCATTTTAAAAAGCACCATGTGCGCACCCGGCGTTTTGCCCAACCCCCGCGAACCAGCCACCAGTGAACCATCCGGCAATTCGATAAAATTCTGTCCCTGCACCACGGTGCTCAAAGGAGTCCATTTCCACTCCCGATAGGGTGCTGCGGCTGTTCCAATGTAGCCTCGCTTGTCACCCGCATCACGCCTGACCAAAGCCAGCGCACTGCCATCCTTGAGAAAGCGCAATGTGGTTTCATTCGGACGGTTCGGCACCTGCATGATCGAACTGAGTTGCCACACCGATCCATCATTGCTCGTGTAGGATTTGAGCGACCACTCAGGCTCATCTTTCGGTCCACCCGTTGTCGGGTACGTGTTGAAGGCCACTCCATAAAACTTTTTGTCGGCCAGATTCACGGTGCAGCGCCACAGGCTGTCTCCCTGAGCCAGCAGTTTCTGCGGTGGTGTCCAGACCTTGCCGTCCGTCGTTTTGGAGTACCTGGGCTGACGTCCTTTCAACTCCTTAGCGCCGCCGTAGGTCGATCCGCCACAAAGCAGATAAAGTTGCTTGCCGTCAGGAGTCACCTCCAGCTTTGGATCACGCAGGTCAACGCCCGGTTCACTGATCGTGGTGTAATTCACCCAATTGTCTCCGCTGGAAGAGATCATGATGCGAATCGCGCCATCACCGCCCACGGCCTCAGCGGCTTCCCGGAAACAGCAGAAGAACAGATTCCTGAAACGCACCAGATCCGTGAATGCATTGTGTCCGCCTTTGTCCCAAATTTTCTGCACGGAAACCACTTCCGGCTGCTGAGCTTGAAGCGAAAGGGACGCTATGAGCGCGAGGAGCAATGATAAGACGTAGGGCTTCATGGGTGGTAAATTTGTAGGATGAGGATTCAGATGTGGCAAGCCCAGTTCAACAACATTTGCTTCAAAGCTCACTTCACTTCACATCGCGCCAAAGCCAGCGCAGGGCATCAGGCAGGGCCGGGGCCATGCCTTTGCTGCCGTGAAAGCATTGAGTCCAGTCGATGCGGTAATCGTAATTCATGAACTTGAGGCTGGCTTCCATCATGTGATTGGCGAGCGGCCAGTTGCCAAATTTGTTGTCGAGATCATTGCTGCCATCGAGCAGATAAACCCGGATGGGTTTACGCTCAGTGATGCGGATCAAGTAGGGGTAGGCATTGCCTCCGCGAATATCGACAAAAGTGCCAACCCAACTTAGCACTTTACGAAAACGGTCAGGCCGCTCCCAGGCCGCGGTGAAGGCACAGATGCCCCCGGAAGAACCTCCCGCGATTCCCCACATTTCAGGCTCAGGGCGGAATTTCACACCATAGCGTTTTTGAACTTCCGGCAGAATCTCTTCGAGCAGGAAACGAGCATAGACATCACCCAGACTGTCATATTCCAAACTGCGGTTGGCCGCTTTAGCACCCGATTTCTGAGTTGTCTTGCGGCCCGGATCAATGAAGACGCCGATGATCACGGGCAACTCCTTTTTATGGATCAGGTTGTCGAAAACGACACCCGCGCGCATTGACCCTCTGGGATCCGCATGACGACTGCCGTCCTGCCAGACCATCAGGCAGGCTTCGCTGCCAGTTTGATACTGTTGCGGGATATAAACCGTGACGTCACGAACGGTGTCAGGATACACACGACTCTGTCTCCACTCGAATTTTTCCAATTTGCCAGCAGGCACACCCGGCTGTGGCTCACTGTCTGGAGTGTATTGGTAGTTTTCCAAATGAACCATGCCAGCCACACGCGGCATGTTATCGGCCATGATGCTGTAATTGAACTCGGTGAAATTCGGAAAACTCTGCACCAACACCTGAAGTCCGTCATCACCCAGCGGAGTCATTGCCCCGATCAGTGTGCCGTCCCCACGCACAACCTGCGCAGGCTTCATGTCCAGAATTGCCCAGGCCACGGTGGAGCCCTCGATCTTGGCACTGACCTTGCCCTTCAGAAGATTGTGTTTTCCAAACAGCCTCAGAACCTGCTCATGTAATTCACGGTTGAGGGATGCATCAGGCAGGGTAGCAAGTGCCTTTTGTAGAATGACGGGTGATATCCCTGGCGGAAATGCAGTCTGGGCAATGACGCCTGTGCAGCCAAAAAGAAGGGAAAGAAAAAGAGGTCGCATGTGGATGCGTCCTCAAACGAAGCTCTCAGGCCATGCCTTCCATCGAATCACATGGAAGCTTTCTTGATTGGTTTCATCGGCCATGAACTCACCTGACATGCAGTTCAAAATCACCCGTCCATTGACGCAGTTCATTGAAACTCAAATGAAAGCTAATGCCCAGTCCAGCAACACAAGGCTTTCATGATTCAAAGCGGATGATTCCAGGTTGAAATCACAGAAGAGGCAGGAGATCAGAGCCTGGCAAGCCTGAAGGCTCTCATAAAAGCAGCACTATTTAGCCGTGCGGGTGGATTGAACCCAAGCCGTATCACCGCACCAGTGGCGGGCCTCGTCAGCAAGAGCTGCAGCCTGCACATCGGAATCGGTGATGGCAAACATCGTGGAACCGGAGCCGGACATGAGCGCAGCGCGGACGCTGCCATGCTCAAGAAGCCATGTTTTCAGCGCTGGAAGAAGACGATATTTTTGAAACACCGGACGCTCGAGATGGTTGACCATGTCGCCCCACGGACAAATTTGCCGGGCATAGAGAACTCCGGGAAGTTCTTTGGAAGTGGACCAGTTCTTGTAGGCCCAAGGCGTGGGAATGGGAAAGGCCGGCTTAATGAGCACCACAGGCAATTCCCAGGCAAACGGCACAGGCGTCACTTGCTCACCACGTCCCGAGCCATCCGCAGCAGGTGTATCAAGAAGGAAACAGGGAACGTCAGAGCCAATGGTCGCAGCAATTTCCAGCAGTGCCTCACGGCTGAGCGGTTCATTAAGAAGTTTGTTACATCCGCGCAGAACAGCTGCGGCGTTACTGCTACCACCACCAAGCCCGGCACCGTGAGGAATACGTTTTTCCAAGTGGATGCTCCATGAATGCCTCAAACCAGACCGCGCCTCAAAAGCACGCAGAGCTTTGATGGCCAGATTGGATCCATCCAACGGAACACCAGGCTGATTGCATGTCAGCATGATTTCTTCACCATCCCCCTTGAGCGTAAGACTCACTGTATCCTCAATTCCAACCTGACAGAGGCGGGTTTGGACCTCGTGGAAACCGTCCTCGCGCTTGCCCAGAATGCGTAACCAAAGATTGATTTTGGCAGGAGAGGAGAGTTCGAGCGCGCTGGGCATGATCGGCTTAAGAGAGCAATGAAATTGGATACGGCTAATGGATGCTGACGGGCCTTGATTCAATACAACTTTCAGTTTCAAAAAGCACTAAACGGAGCGCTCAGACATGCCTTCCCAACAGTGCCAGCATCCTCCCGGTCCGCCCCATCTCCATCCGATAGGAGTAAAAGCGCGACAGATCAGAGGAGGTGCAAATCCCACAGTCAGCGTAATGCTCAGGAAGCACCCCCGAGGCAAGGCAGCTTTGGCGAATCTGGCCGGCAAAGTCGACATCATAAGCCGGAGGCCGAATGCAGGGACCGAGCTGAACGCGCACATTCTCAGGAAGTGCGCCGAAGTGGTCTTCCATCATTTTGAGACCTTCGGCAACGATCCCGAGTTCCGAGCCCTTCTTTCCAGAATGCAGTACACCAAAAGCACCTGAGACAGGGTCAGCCAAATAAATGGCTCCACAATCAGCCACATAAATGCCGATGCCGAGCCCCCGTTTGTTTGAAATGATTCCATCCACTTGGGCAGCCGTCGAGGGTGAGTGTAAAACCGCCACACCTTTGCCGTGAACTTGCTCGGCCATGCAGATTTGTTCAGGCAAAAAACCCATTTCAATCATCTGTTCCTCATGCCAGGGCCGGAGGCGCGTCAGAACCTCATCACGTTCAGCATCCACGGAGATCGTCGGATGCCTCAAAATAAAGGCATGGGCAAAATGTGGCAGTGCCTCAATTAAAGGAAAAGTCAGCCGAAGAGAATCATTCATGTGAGCCGCACCTCATCAAAAGAAAAAGACGTGTGAAACAATCCACACGTCTTTTACCGAAAATCAAAAAACGAAACTAAATCACCGGGCAACAACCGAAGTATCCATGGTGCTGTAGGAAGACATGAAAGAGGCCGCATCGCTTGAAGACGTTTCGGTCATGGCATCAGCGATTTGAGACTGCAGTTCGTTACGAAGACGGCTGACCAAATCGAGTCCTTTAGAACTCACCCGGACCATCACCTTGCGACGATCATCAATCGCGTGAGAGCGCTCCATGTAACCGAGTTTTTCGAGACGATCAACGAGACCAGTCGCAGCAGCTGTCGAGTGTCCCATTTTCCGAGCGATGTCGGTCATCGTCAGATCTTTCGAGGACGCTAGGTAACTAAGCAGAAAAAACTGAGCAAAAGAAATGTTATCACGATTAAGTTCCCTAGACAGATTCAGCAGGAATTCGCGCTGACTGAAGAGAATGAAATCTGCTAATTTCGCGTGATCCTTGCTGTTGGCTGATTCTGGAGGGTTCGAAGACATGTCAGGGAGCTGTGTGGTTATTTTGAGGCGAATTTGAGTGTCGGGAGGTATGTAGGTTGCATATCTTAGAATCAAGATAATTTCATAAAAACAATAAAATATTCAAGGTTCTAAACACTAAACCCGTGGGTCTTGTCAATTAGCAGAACTAAATTATTAACCACAAATGATCCAGAGACAATATTTTTTTAATATTTCGTGAGCAGTGAGAGGTTAAGACTCGGTGTGCTTCCTCAGAAACCTATACCCACTTTGATTTCCGCTCATTTCCAGACTTCTGGCTTAAGAGCCAGAAATTTGTTACTATAGCACCTACGCACCCAGCAACTCATGGTATCTGGAAACCATGATTTACAATTTTGACCAAAGGCGCAATCAACCGTGTCAGTCATGCAGTTTCAGCGGAGAGTTCTGGGCACAAAGACCCACTGCATCCCAGCGGAGATGGCTGCATCAACCCCCGATTGACCGTCCTCAATCACGAGACAATCTTCAGGCGCGAGTCCCATGCGCTCTGCAGCTAGGAGAAACATATCGGGGGCGGGTTTGCCACGGGCAACGAGACGCGGAGTAATGATGATGTCATCAAAGAGGTGCAGCAGGTTATTAGCCGCAAGACAACCTCGGACGATGTGCTCCTCACTGCCTGAGGCCACGGACATGGGTGCTTTCCCATGCATCGACCGGGCGAAGTCGGCCACGGGGCGCACCTGCTGAACTTTCGGTATGAGCGTTTCAAAAAGTGCTGCTTTGAAATCAGCCACGGCATCGGGGTCAATGCTGGTTTCATACTCGGCATTCAACAATTTCACGACATCCTGCTCACGAACGCCAGCCTTGGAATAAAAGTAATCCTCGGTGAAATCAAAAGGTGCAGAATGATGGTTCAATGCGGCAACCCAGGCCTGATAATGCAGAGGCATGGAATCAACCAAGGTGCCGTCGCAGTCGAAAATGAAGCCGCGGAATGGATGATCGGGGATGGTAAGCATGGCAAAGGGCAGCAAGTAGGAAGCGAAAAGCCGAAAGACAAGTGTTCGCTTAGAATGCTCGCTTCGCGCTTTCCACTTTCCGAGGCGCGTTTACTCCGCTAGAAGCGACTCAATGCTATGAAGAATTTCCCAACCGCGTTTCAGCGCAGCGTGCTTTGGACCGCAGTGACAGCATTGTCACTGACGATCATCGGAACACTGGCCATTGGTTTTGTCTACCTTGGCACGCAAGTAATGGGCTACTTGCAGCCCATTTTGGTCCCCTTTGCGGTGGCTGGTGTGCTGGCTTATTTGCTTGAGCCAGGTGTCGCATGGCTGGAGAGACTCGGACTAAAAAGGCAGCCATCAGTGCTGCTGGTGTTTCTAATTTTCAGCCTGGTTCTCGGTAGCATGGTGTGCTGGATTGCTCCGAAAATCAGTGAACAGACGGCAAACCTTGCAAAAAAAGTTCCTGGCTACACGCTCAAAGCGCGCACTGCGGTTCTGGATTTCGCAACCCGGGTTGAACAGGACTATGGAATCCCCCTTCCGCACGAGCCTGCAATACCAGAACCACTGGCGGGTGGCATGGAAAAAACTGCCACATCATCCTCCGTTAAAACCGTTGAACCGTTGGATGCCTTTGATGTGGATCTCAAGGCACTGCTCTCGGGAGACTGGGTGACAACCACCCTGCCCTCGGTACTCAGAAATACTGGCAAATTCATCAGCTCGAGTGTTGGTGGCTTTCTGGGGGTTTTCGGTTTTCTTCTCAGCCTGGTCATTGTTCCGCTCTATCTGTATTACTTCCTGATCGAGAGCGCAAAAATCAAGGAGCAGTGGTCGGACTATCTGCCTCTTCGGGCCAGTGTTTTCAAGGATGAGGTCGTTTCATGCCTGACGGAGATCAACAGCTACCTGATCGCCTTCTTCCGCGGACAATTATTTGTTAGCGTGATCAACGGCCTGGCCACGGGCGCGGGACTGATGATCATTGGTCTGGATTTCGGCCTGCTGATTGGCCTGGCATTATGTGTTGCAGGCATCATCCCCTATCTGGGCATCGCTCTTTGCTGGATTCCAGCGGCCCTTATCGGAGCGGTTCAGGGCGGCAGCGCCCTGCTTCCGGGCGATCCATGGTGGGCACTGCCACTGGCGGTTACGATCATTTTTGCGGTGGTACAGCAAATCGACAGCCTTTTCATCACTCCGCGCATCGTCGGCGAGGCAGTGGGACTGCATCCGATGACGATCATCGCCAGCGTACTAGTATGGGCCTTGCTTCTTGGAGGCATGCTCGGGGCAATCCTGGCAGTTCCAATGACAGCAAGCGTGAAGGTACTCTTCCAGCGCTATATTTGGCGGGCACGCATTGCCCCCCAAACAGTGGGCGGATCACGAAGCAGCGACTAAACAAGCGTGCAGCGCATTTTTACCAACGGAGACGTGCGCCGGTTTTGAAGGTGCGGTTAACGTCCCCAATATCGGCACCAACATTCAAATCGAGTTGTGGCAAGACACGGAAGTAACCGCCGAAATCAAATGTTTTGCTGTCATAGTCACTTGTGCTGCTGACCGTGACGCCGATTTGAAGCTCCAACCAGTCCAAAGCTTGGTAGCGGAGGCTTGGGCGCACATAGACACCTGCATCTGTGTAGCTTTTGTTGATGCCGTTCGCGTCAAAGTTGGCATAGACCAAGCCAGCCTCGCCAACGATATGAAACTTTGAAGTGATCGCCATGTAGGCTCCACCGCCAATTGTGATGGTTGCGAGTTTGTAGTTGGCATTGGCAGCACCTTTGGCCGTCCGATCCGTGCTACCACTGGTCCAATTGAACGAACCCTTGAGAAAGAAAATGGTCGGCAAATCCATCACAAGCGCCACTCCGAGGCCGTGACTGCCTTTTGCCCCATTGATTTTAGGATCCACAAAACGATATCCCGCTTCAGCATAACTGTAGTTTAGCAGCGGCGTTCCGCCCTCAATGCTCTGTTGCATCGTGCTACCCCAACCATTGACTGGAATGGATTCCGGCGATGGGTCCAGCATTGTCGGCCCGGCATATGCTGAATCCAAGTCGGGCGGCGGCAGAGTTGGTGCCATGCCCTCGTAGGTTGGCGAGCCCATGTTAACAGGTGGCGGTTCTGTCGATGGCGACTCAGCGATCACTTCGTCTGGAGCAGGAAAATTTGGCGCGTTGTTTTGAGCAAAAGTTAAAGAAACCATCGCAACCGATGCCAGAGCGGTAAGGGCAATGTTAGTTTTCATAAATAATCTGTTGGTACTTAATTATACAGGGATGTTATATAATCTTTCAAAACAGGATTTCATCAACCTTTTTATGATAACCCTCTTTTTTAAAGTCATTATGACTTTTACAATCAATTGAACCTAAAAGCGTGAATGGGAAAGATGACAGATTGCCGTGAAGGCGCATAGAATGGGCTGATGGTGCGTAAAAACATCCCCGTGGAAGCTCACTCAATAGGTGAGGCAGCAG
>CANJVS010000052.1 GCA_947477755.1 Verrucomicrobiaceae bacterium
CATTGCGGCTAAGCAATGCGGAATCCCGGTGGACCGCATGATGGTCAGCGCCACCCACACGCACTCCGCGCCGTCGGCGATGGGCTGCCTCGGCACGCGGAAGGACAGCGTGTATGCGAAATTCCTCACGCCAAAGATCGCCGAGGCCATCGTCGCGGCGAATGCTGCGCTGCAACCGGCACGCATCGGCTGGGGCTCGTTCGACGACTGGGAGCACACGCACAACCGCCGCTGGATTCGCCTGCCCGGCAAAGAAGTCGTCGATCCCTTCGGCCAGCCCACGGGCCGTGCGAACATGCACCCCGGCTACCTCAGCAAGGACGTCGTCGGCCCGAGCGGCCCGGTGGACCCGCAGCTCAGCGTCATCGCGCTGCAAACGCTCGATGGCAAACCGCTCGGCGTGCTCGCGAACTACTCGCAGCACTACTTTGGCAGCGGTCCGGTGTCCGCCGACTACTTCGGCCTCTTCTGCAAGCACCTCGCCGCGAAAATGGGCCAGCAGGGCGATGGCAACGGCCCCTTCGTCTGCGCCATGAGCCAGGGCACCAGCGGCGACCAGATGTGGATGGACTACGGCGCGGAGAAAAAGACGATCACCATCGACCAGTACGCCTCCGAGGTCGCCGACAGCGCCCTGAAGGCCCTGCAAACCGTGAAGTATGTCGATCACGCCCCGCTCGGCATGGTCGAGAAAACGCTGGAGCTCAAGTATCGCGTCCCCGACGAAAAACGCCTCGCCTGGGCCCGCCCAATCGCCGCGAAGATCGAGAACGACGTGCCAAAGAACAAAGAGGAAGTCTATGCGAGAGAGTCGCTCATCCTCCACGAGCGTCAAAAGACCACCGTGAAGCTCCAAGCCATCCGCATCGGCGATCTGAGCATCGCGACGCTGCCGAATGAAGTGTATGCGATCACGGGGTTGAAGCTGCGGGAGATGTCTCCGTTTAGAATGCACTTCAACATTGAGCTGGCGAATGGAGCCGAGGGTTACATTCCGCCGATGGAGCAACACACTCTCGGAGGATACACGACTTGGCCCGCGAGGACAGCAGGTTTGGAAGTTCAAGCTGAGCGAAAGATGGTAGATACGTTGGTTCAGGCACTTGAAGTCGCCACCGGCAAAGAGTCAGTGATCTTGCTCGATGAAATCAGCTCCTATTGTTCTGTCCTCAGTCAGTCTGAACCTATTGAGCATCTCACCCTGAATGAATATCAAGAGCCTATACAAGGCTACCGCAACTTCTTGGACACATCTCCAAAACTAGAACCTGGATTCGCATTTTATCTGGAGGGGCCACAAACAAATGCGTTCCGTGGCAGGAGCATAAATCGGTCAATCCAGTTTGCAGGCGGGCATCTAAAGGTTCCATCATCTGGTTTAGACGATAACTCTTCCATCGCCCTCTGGTTCTGGCTTGGGCATGAAAGCGGTGCAAGCGATCGCACGGGCGAGTTGATCAATGCGCTGGGCGTGAGCTTGAAGGCGCATCAGTTCCCGGATCACACGGTGAGGCTCGAATGGGGCACGAACAAGGAGAGGGACTTGCCAAGTCCCTCTTCAAACCCGGACTTGGCAAGTCCGGCTCCTTGTTTCGCCGACGACTGGCATTTCGCCGTGCTCATCCGCGATGGCGAAAACGTGCGGGTGCATCTCGATGGCTCGGAGAAGCCCGTTTTGACCGGAAAGGCCGGGAAAGCGGCCAACGAAGTGCTTTTCGGCCAGGGACTCGAAGGCCGGCTCGACGAGATCACGATCTGGGATCGCGTGATCGAGCCTTCGCTCATCGCAAAGCTTTGGAACATTTCGAAAGTGGGCGAGGAGAATGCCAAACGGGCCGTTTCGCGGGCGGAGCGGAAGAAGCGTGGTGCAGCCGTCTCGGCTGCTCAGAAGGACGCAGTCCAGAGGACTGCACCACACTCGGAAAACTGGACCGCGTCGATGCGCTTCAAGAACACGAAGGCGAACAACGTCAGCGCTGTGACCGCCTACCTCATCTCGCGCGGGCCGAAGGGCGATCATCAAGCGCCGGGCGATCACCTCGGCATCGGCGGGAACTACAAGGACTCGTCGCCGGGCCGCTTGTTCGTCTTCAATGGCAATGCGGCCTCGCAAATCGTGCGCGGCACGACGGTGATCGAGCCGGGCACGTGGAATGACGTGAAGTTGGAGCGTCTCGGCTCACGCGTGAAGGTCACGCTCAATGGCAAGGTGGAGATCGACGCCGAACTGCCCGTCACCGCGCCCGGCGCGAAGGAATTGTTCTTTGGCAAACGCGGCGATGACTTCGCGCCGCTGGAAGGCGCATTTGAGAAGGTCGAGGTCGCCGGTTTGGAAAAACCCGCCGCGCCTGCGCCCGCGCCGAAGGTTGAACTTGCCTCCCAACCTCTCTCCCCCGAAGAATCCGCGAAGAAGTGGCATGTGCGCGACGGTTACCGCATCGAACTCGCCGCGGCGGAGCCTGTGGTGCTCGATCCGGTGGCGTTTGATTGGGATGAGCAGGCACGCCTGTGGGTGATCGAGATGGCGGACTACCCGCTCGGCATGGATGGCAACGGCAAGGCTGGCGGACGCGTCGTGCGGCTGGAGGACACCGACCACGATGGCCGCTACGACAAGCGCAGCGTCATCGTCAGCGACTTGAGCTATCCCACCGGCATTTTAACCTGGCGTGAAGGCGTCATCGTCACCGCCGCGCCGGACATCTTTTTCATTTCGCCGGATGGCGCGAAGAAGGTGCTCTACACTGGCTTCAGCACCGGCAACCAGCAGCTCCGTGTGAACGGCCTGCGCTGGGGCATGGACGGCTGGGTGTATTGCGCCGCGGGCGCGCATCACGGCGGCTACAACAAAGGCACTCAAATTGAGTGCAAGCTCACTGGCGAGAAGATCGACCTCGGCAGCCGCGATTTCCGCTTCAAGCCGGACACGGGCGAGTTTGATCCGCAAACCGGCCCCTCGCAGTTCGGCCGCGCCCGCGATGACTGGGGCCACTGGTTCGGCGTGCAGAACAGTTTTCCGCTGTGGCACTATGTGTTGCAGGATCACTACCTGCGCCGCAATCCGCACGTCATCCCGCCGGACCCGATCCACCAGCTCTTCCCGCGGAATCCGCCCGTGTATCCGGCAAGCAGCAGTGAAAAGCGTTTCCACAGCTTTGATCAGGCCGGCCGCTTTACCAGTGCCTGCGGAATCGAGGTGTATCGCGACCGCCTGCTGTTTGCTGGTGATCAGGCCCATGCCTTCACCTGCGAGCCATTTCACAACGTCGTGCAGCACCACGTGCTGGAGGATGATGGTGTCTCGTTTAAAGCCACTCGCGATCCTGCCGAGGTCAAAACCGATTTCCTCGCCAGCGAAGACCGCTGGTGCCGGCCCGTGATGGTGCGCACCGGACCGGACGGAGCACTTTGGGTGGCCGACATGTACCGTTACATGATCGAGCATCCACAATGGCTGCCGCAAAACGGCAAAGACGAGCTTCTGCCGCACTACCGTGAAGGTGAGGACAAGGGACGGATATGGCGGGTGGTGCGCAAAGAAGGGAGCGCGGGCACTCCTGCCCGCATCTGCGCGTCGATGTTCCAAACAGCGGACAAGAGTGTCCGCGCTCCCATCGAATCCGCGAATGGATGGATTCGGGACAAGGCACAGATGATGGCGTCATGGAATGGAGCTCAAACGGACCTCAATGGTTTCTTGAATTCGAAGAACGCATCGACGCGGGCGCAGTCAGCGTGGTCGCTGCAAGCGACGAGTCAACTGACACCTGCCGCCTGCCTCAAATTACTTGCCGATCAATCGCCCCGAGTGCGCGAGCAGGCATTGCAGATGAGCGAGAAAGTGAAATGGCAGTCAGGCGACGAAACGGCGCTTCAACAAGCGCTGACGAAGCTCGCGGGTGACAAGGATGACAAGGTGCGGCTGCAACTCGCCTGCTCCCTGGGCGCTTTGCCTGGTGATTGGGCCGCCGACTTGCTGGCGGCAATTCTGGATGAGGCACCAGCCGATTCCGCCCTTGCCGGAGCAGCGATGAGTTCGGTCCTGCCGCATTTGGAACGTGTCTGCGCCCGACAGAGCAAGGGCTCCGTCGCCATGCTCTTCCGCTGTGCTCTTGAGGCTAAAAATGAAAATGCCATTGCTGCACTCGTGTCGCAGATTCAGTCGGCCGGAAAATTCGCGGAGATGCTTGCCGTGCTCGACGGGAAAAACCTTTCGCTCGGTCAGTTCGTGAAGCAGGTGCAGTCACCGGCAGCTCAGGCAGGATTGAAGAAAGCCCAGGACATGCTCGCACAGGCGGCCGAGACGGTGCGTAAAGCGGATGGGAAGCCGCCGATGGCGGAATTGGTTTTGCTGGCAAATGATCGCGAGCACCGCGCCGAGGTGAGAGACATGCTTGGAGGACTTTGGCAACGTTCGGCGAATGAAGGAGCGTCTGAATTGCTGCGCTTGGTCGCCCGCTTGCAGCCAAAAGACGGACCGGCATTCCTGCTGACCGGCTGGAGCGAACGGACACCGGCAGTGCGCAGCCAGATCATTGACACCATGCTTTCAAACGACGCCTGGACTCTTGCGCTGCTGGAGCGGATTCAAGCCAAACAGATCGAAGCGAATGCCTGTGATGCAGCTACACGGGCACGGTTGATAAAGCATCCGAAGCCTGCGGTGCAGAAGCTTGCGGGCAAGGTCTTTGCCGATTCGACAAGCGCAACGCGCGCGGCGGTGGTGGAGAAGTTCAAACCAGCGCTGAAGCTGCAAGGCGATGCAGCACGCGGGAAGACCGTTTTCGCGAGCGTGTGCATCAGTTGCCACAAACTGGATGGTGTTGGCCTCGAACTCGGCCCGGACCTGCGCAGCGTCGCGCAGCATGAAGCGGAGAAACTCCTGAATTCCATTTTGGATCCGAGTGCCATCATTGAGCCAGGCTTCATGGCCTATCACTGCACCCTGAAGAATGGCGAGCAACTCTATGGCGTCATCGCCACCGAGACGAGCGCCAGCCTAACCCTGAAGATGACAGGCAACCTCACCCGGTCCGTCTTGCGCAGTGATGTGGCGTCGCTGAAGAGCACCAACACCTCCCTGATGCCTGAGGGTCTCGAAGCGGCTCTCACGCCGCAATCACTGGCCGACTTGATCGCCTATCTCAAAGTGGCGCGCTGAACATTCGACAGATCACCGCACAGGTGACCGACTGAAATCCAAACCAAGCTGCGGCGACAAAAAAGCCGCACCTGTTTCCAGGTGCGGCTTGGGATTCTGAACCGGTGGGATGAGTCACCGACTCAAAACGAAATCAGGCGTCCTTCTTCTTTTTCTTTGGAGCAGCGGTGAACTCTTCCTTGGAGAGCTTGCCGTCTTTATCCTTGTCCTTTTTGGCAAAGGACTCTTCAGCCTTGGCTGCGTCCTTCTTGGCACCAGGGCTGGCAAGGAATTCTTCCTTGGTGATGGAGCCGTCGCTGTTGGCGTCGAGCTTGGCAAAAACCTTGGCTGGATCCATTTTTGGCTTTTCTTTCTTAGCGTCGCCTTCAGCGGCGTTAACGATGCTGGCCAGGGCCAGGACGGAGAGGATCGTGGTGATCGCTTTCATGATAGTTTCGATGTTATCTAGTTTGGGTTGTGCTTGGGGGTTTGGCAGAGTCCAAATCCCTGTGCGCCCCGTGTAACGTCGGTTTTTCCACACAGTTTCAAAAAAAGTATCTTCTTTCGCAATGAGGTGTCCAGTTTGCGGCCATTCCTGTTCAATCCGGTAAATCAACGAACACCTCCGAGGCTGGCATTGTCTGCCGTCCTGCCATTCAGCAAACGCACACTCTGGCTATGAAACCTTTCCTCTGGCTCCAAGCTCTCCTTCTGGCCCTAATGCCGCTCTCCGCAAAAGCTTTAAACACGACCGACGCGCTGCGTCAGGTCCAGGAGCTGATCAATCAGGGCAATCACCGGGAGGCAGCGGATTTGGGAAAGAAGACGCTGCTCGCAAAGGAAGTCAGCAGCAAGCTTTTCACCGCCACCTTGCAGGCACTGAGGAATCTTAACGCCGACATGGAGCAGGAGGAATTGGTCGAGGCGGTGGTGAAAATACACCCCACCGAATGGGACATTCTTTTTGAGGCTGGCAGGGCGTATCAGCAGATCAACCACGGCGGCAACCTGATCGATGGCCTTTTCCAGCGTGGGCAGTATCGCAACCAGGGCAAGCAGGTACAAACCAGCCTGAAGGATCGGGTGCGGGCGCTGCAACTCCTCGAACAAGCCTGGAATGCGATCCCTGATAATTCAGGCGTGGAGATCACCGCAAAGGTGCTTGCCGAACTGACACAAGCACTCACGCACAACCAATATGGCTCAGTTCATGCCTGGTCACTGCTGCACCTCACGGATCTTTCCAGGCTGCCGGATTACGATGACCAATCCGGACTCGATTCGTCAGCCGGCGGCTATCCGGTAGATGCTGACAACCAGCCCGTCTTTTTCAAAACTCCGGCCACCTGGAAGGATGCAACCAATGATGGCGAACGAATCATGTTTTTGTCATCCCGCATTTCCGAACTCAGCGCAACACGGGCCATCACGCAGCAGTTCAAGCAGGCGGCTCTGGCGAAGTCCTGGTTCTCCGTGCAAACTCTGGCCAACTTTGGTTTCCACTTTGATTCCGGAGAGGACGAAGGCAGCAAACCCAGCGGCATCGCTTCGCTCCACACCCTGAAGGATGATGAAACCGTCGCCAAACTTGCCACGGGACCAAAACGCTTCGCGCTTCCGCCTGATTGGAACTTCCTGGCACTCTATCGCGCTCTTGCGGACAATGAGAAAGCGCCCATCCAAACGCGACTCGGCGCATTGACGGCGATCGCCGATGAATTGCAGGACCGTCGTCAATACCCGCGCGCGGCTGAAGCATTGAAACAAGCGATCGCGCTTCAAACCAATGATGATCAGAAGAAAGCCCTGCAAATCCAACTCGATCAAATCATTGGCAATTGGGGACGTTTCGAGCCCCAACCTGTCCAACAAGCCGGCGTGGAAGCCAAGCTCTCACTCGTCTTTCGCAATGCCATCAGGATCAACCTGAGCGCCCGAAAGGTGGATGTGGCAAAACTCCTGACCGACACGGAGGCTTATCTGCGCGGCGAACCGCAGGAGCAGACGTGGCAGAAGCTCAATCTAACAGCCATCGGTCAACGATTGCTGGAGGAAGACGGCGACAAGTATCTGAGCAAGCCTGTTGCTCAATGGACACAGGATCTCGCGCCGAGGGCGAATCATTGGGACAAGCGAGTGAATGTGCCGGCACCCTTCAAGGAGCCTGGCGCGTATTTGGTCGAAGGCCGCTTTGAGGGTGGCAACAAAACCCGCGCACTGCTTTGGCTGGAGAGCCTGGTCATCGTGAAGACGAACCAAAAGGATGCCGGGCATTACTTCATCGCGGATGCCGTTACAGGCGCACCCGTGGCGGGAGCCACGGTTCGCTTCTTCGGCTACACCATGGAGTGGGGACGTCCCGGATTGCTGAATCGTGAGAAGCACGTCTACCGGTTCAAGGACTTCCAGGCTATCAGCGATGAACATGGCCAGGTCAGGGTGACCGACATCAAGGTGAACGAATACCAGTGGCTCACGCGCGCAAGCACGGCTGATGGGCGACTCGCCTACCTCGGATTTGAGGGTCTCTATTTCCATGATGACCGCTCACGTTTCGACGAGCAGCAGCGCCTCTACTCCATCACCGATCGGCCGGTTTACCGTCCCGGCCAGGAAGTGAAGTGGAAAGCCTGGGCGCGCGTCGTCGGTTATGATCCGAAGCTGAATACAAACAAGTTCGCCGGCAGTTCCATCAAGGTCACGATCCACGATCCGCATGGCGAGAAGGTGCTGGAGAAAACATTCAAGGCCGATGACTCCGGCGCAATCAATGACTCGATCACACTTGGCGATGAAGCCGCACTCGGCCAATACGGCATCCAGTTTGTCTGGAACCGCGCCCTGCGCGATGACGTGTATCTCGGACAACACCAGTTCCGCGTCGAAGAATACAAGAAACCCGAGTTCGAAGTGAAGGTCGAGGCACCTGAAAAACCGGTGGCACTTGGCGATACTTTTGAAGTGAACGTGAAGGCCGATTACTATTTCGGCGGACCGGTTAAACAGGGGAAGGTGAAATACAAAGTGCGACGCAGCGAGCCCACGGAACGCTGGTTTCCCGTGGGACGCTGGGACTGGCTCTTCGGCAGCGGCTATGGGTGGCGCGCGAGTTACTATGATTGGTATCCGGGCTCGCAGAACTGGTGCTTCTGCATCCCGCGCTATCCATGGATTCGCTGGCACAGCGACCCGCCTGAACTGGTGGCCGAAGGCGAATCGCCCCTCAAAGAGGATGGCAGTTTCAGCGTGAAGATCGACACCGCCCTGGCGAAAGAATTGCACGGCAATACTGATCACCGCTACGAGATCGAAGCCGAGGTCACCGACCAGTCACGGCGCACGATCTTCGGCAAAGGCAGCGTGCTCGCGGCACGCAGGCCTTTTGAAATCTATGTCTCACTGGATCGCGGCTACTACACTGCGGGCGAAAGTGGTAGTGTGAGTATCCATGCCCGCACTCTGGATGGTCACGCAGTGAAGGCTTCAGGAGAGGTGGTGTTGTATCGGGTGACTTATGGGAAGGATGGCACACCGAGCGAGGAGGCTGTCTTCACGGAGAAGATCACGTTGGGTGGCGACGATGTCCGCACAGGGACTGTGCGGACCACTTTCAGCAAAAGCGGCCAGTATCGCGTCTCTGCAAAACTCAAAGACGAAGCCGGACACGAGATCGAAGGCATCAGCTTCCTCACGGTGCGCGGCGAAGGTTTCGATGAGGGCCAGGATTTCCGCTTTGACGACCTGGAGTTGCTCACTCAGAAAGACGAGTACGCACCTGGCGAAGAAGTCGAGATCACCATCAACACCAACCGCGCAGGTAGCACGGTGGCGCTATTCTTGCGCACGCAGAATGGTGTCTATCCCGAACCGCTCTGGATCAAGCTCACCGGCAAAAGCACCACCCGGCGCTTCAAGCTCAGTGAGGCCGATCAGCCGAACCTTTTCATCGACGCTTACACCGTCAGTCATGCAAAGGTGCATCAAGTCACGCGCCAGATTGTCGTGCCGCCGAAGAAACGCATCGCCACGGTCGAACTGATGCCTGACGCAGAGACTTATCTGCTAGGTCAAGGATCCAAGGTCAAAGTTCAGGTCAGAGACCAGGATGGCAAACCGTTCACCGGCAAGGTTGTGCTCACTGCTTATGACAAAGCGCTCGAATACATTTCCGGCGGCAGCAATCAGCAGGACATCCGGCCTTTCTTCTGGGGATGGAAACGCAGTCATTACCCGCAGCTGCAGGATTCACTGCGGGAGGTTGAAGTTGGCATGCTGTTGGAATCTGAGACCGTGATGCAGACGATTGGCGTGTTTGGTGAAAGTGTGGCGGATGCCGAACGGAGTGCTGGATTTGCGGTGTTGAAAGAAGACGGAGCCGCTGAATTCAATCGTCGATACGACATGCCCGCGAGTGCGCCACGCGCGGTCGGGGCGGGAGCTGATTCGTTCGCTCCTGCAGCTGGAGCCATGGTGAAAGGAGGCGTCGTTGCCTTGGCGGCCATGGCTCCCCCTGGACTTGCAGAGGGTGAGAATCCCTCACCTCAGCCCATGATTCGAACCAACCTCGCCGACAGTGCGGTGTGGGTGGCGGATTTCACGACTGATGCGCAGGGTCTGGGCGAACTGAATTTCAATCTGCCGGAAAACCTCACCACCTGGAAACTGCGTTCCTGGGTCATGGGCCCGCAGACACAAGTTGGCGAAGCCACCGTGGAGATCATCACGCGGAAGAATCTCATGGTCCGCCTGCAGGCACCGCGTTTCTTTGTAGAGAAGGACGAGGTGGTCATCTCCGCCAACGTCCATAACGAAATGGATGAAGCACAGGAAGTGAAGGCGGTGCTGGAACTGGAGGGTGGCGTGCTCGCCTTCATCAATCCACCGGCAGCATCCGTCCTGTCTGTCCCATCTCATTCAGAAAAACGCTTCGACTGGCGTGTGAAAGTCATCGGCGAAGGCGAGGCGAAGATCCAGGTCAAAGCCCTCGCGCCAAAAGACAGCGATGCCATGGAGATGACCTTCCCAGCTTACACCCATGGGATGCTCAAGACCGACTCCTGGAGCCTCGCGCTGCGACCTGATCAGGCGAGCGGCAGGATCACCGTCAAAGTGCCTGCGGAGCGGAAGCCTGAACAATCACGACTGGAAGTGCGCTACTCACCGACGCTGGCCATGGCTCTGGTGGATGCCCTGCCCTACCTCGTTGACTATCCGTATGGTTGCACCGAGCAGACGCTGAACCGCTTCGTGCCAACTGTGATCACGCTGAATGTTCTCAAGGATCTCGGTGTGGATCTCAAAGACGTCCGCGACAAGCGCACCAATCTGAATGCCCAGGAGATCGGCGATGCGTCCAAGCGGGCGAAGCGCTGGCAGAGCAAGGACGCCAAAGGCAGACCGAAAGAGCCAGTCTTTGATGAAGAGGAGGTGCAGAAAATGGCGAAGGCCGGTCTGAAAAAACTCGAAGCCATGCTCGGTGCTGATGGCGGTTGGGGCTGGTTCCCCGGTGGCCGCGAATCATCGCCACACATCACGGCGCTGGTGCTGCATGGGCTGAAAGCGGCTCAGCGTGCACATTTTGACCTCAATGACGGTTTCGTGCGCAACGGCATCGAATTCCTGAAACGCCATGAGGCCGAAGAACTGCGCCGGTTGAAGCTTCCGGAGAAGGACAAATATCACAAAACCAATCCCGATCACCTCGATGCGCTCATCCACTTCGTGCTTGTAGAATACGCAGCAGGCGACCAGTCCATGCGCGGTTTGCTTTATGAAAAGCGCGCCAGTCTTTCACGCTACGACCTCTGTCTGCTCGGCCTAACCTGCCATGCGGTCGCGGAGACTGAGCGGCGTGACATGTGCCTGCGAAATGTGCGTCAGTTTTTAAAGCAGGATGACGAAAATCAGACTGCCTGGCTCGAACTGCCACAGGGAGGATGGTGGTATTGGTGGGATGATCAGATCGAGACGCAGGCGGCTTTCCTGCGTCTGCTTGCTGCCGTGGAGCCAAAGGGAGAGACTGCGGCGCGCATCGCCAAATACCTTCTCAACAACCGCCGCAACGGCACTTACTGGAACAGCACAAA
>CANJVS010000053.1 GCA_947477755.1 Verrucomicrobiaceae bacterium
GGCAATTTGGAGAGCGCTGCCGTGACGATGGCCGCCGCTTCCTTGGTCTCAGGCGACGGATCAAAGACCGGCGCATTCTCATGCTCCAGGGTGATTTCGGATGCCAGTTCGCGCTTCGCCCGCCGGGTGTCGCTGCGCCTCAGGTCCAGGGCGATGGTGCGCACCGCCGCATAGAGCAGCGGAATATTTTCCGTGTCACCATCCGGGAAGCGCCGCCACCAGCGCACAAAGGCCATCTGCACCACATCCTCAGCATCCGCCGCACTCGGCGTGAGCTGGCGCGCATACAGCACCAGATTCGGAGCGATCTGGTCGAAGCATTGTTTCCAATTGAAGGCGGCGGACATAGGGGAAGCCATTGACAACAGCTTAACGCCGGATGGCGAAAAATATGTGTGTCCGGCGCGGAAATCGTTCATCCTGCGCCGCCTCATGAACTACCCGCTCACCTTTCGCTTCAAGCTGCTTGCCTTTTCACCGCAGATCTATGTCGAGGACGCCGCAGGCAAAACCGTCTGTTACGTGAAACAAAAACTCTTCCGCCTGCGCGAAAATGTCGAGGTCCACACCGACGACACCCGCCTGCAGATGCTCAGCACGATCACTGCCGACCGGATCATCGACTGGTCCGCCCGCTACACTTTCCGTGATGCCTCGGGCAACGTGATCGGCTCCATGGGTCGCCGGGGGATGCGCAGCCTCTGGAGCGCGCATTACGACGTGTTCGGCACCAGTTCCACCATGCCCCTTTTCTCCATCCGGGAAGAAAACCCCATGGCCAAACTTCTCGATGGCCTTTTGGGCGGTCTTCCCATCATCGGCCTCTTCACGGGTTTTTTCTTTCATCCCAAATACCTTGCCACCCGCTCCAACGGAACCCCCGTCATGCGCCTAACCAAACAAGCCGCGTTCTTCGAGGGCCGTTTCCTGCTCGAAAGACTCGGTGACATCGAAGAAGGCGAAGAAATGGCCATCATCCTTTCCTACCTCATGATGAACCTGCTGGAGCGCAGCCGCGGCTAGCCGTCTTTCCAAACCGGGCATACAAGGCCGGGAGCAGAAACAAATTCAGCAGCGTGCTCGTCACCAGGCCACCAAGAATGACGAGGGCCATGGGCCGCTCGATTTCGTTGCCCGGAACGTCGCCTTTAAGCACCAGCGGCAGTAACGCAAGCGCGGCGGTGGCGGCGGTCATGAGAATGGGAATGAGGCGCTCCTCGCTGCCGCGCAAGATGAGGGCGAGATCGAAGGGTTGGGCCTCTTCCTGCTCGAGATGGCGGTAATGGCTGACAAGCAGGATGCCATTGCGTGCGGCGATCCCGAGGACGGTGACGAAACCCACCAGCGATCCGAGCGAAATCACGCCGCCGGAGAACCAGGCGGCCATGACACCACCGATGAGGGCAAAGGGCAGCGTGAGCGTGATGAGCAGCACCAGTCGCGGCGAGTGGAAGTCAGCGAGCAGCAGGGCGAGAATGCCGGCGAATGAAGCCAGTGCGAGCCAGCCGAGACGGCTCTGTGCTGCTTGACGTTCGGCCCATTCGCCAAGGATTTCCGGATGGTAACCGCGCTTGAAAGCGAGCTTGGAAATGCGTGCTTCGACATCACGCGCGACATCACCAAGGGCGCGGCCGCTGACGTTGCAGGTAACGTCGATACGGCGGGATGCACCTTCCCGCTTGATGGCGTTCGGAGTGGGCACGATGGCGAGATCAGCGACATCGGCGAGGCGCACATGGCCGCCGGCAGGAGTGGCAATGAGGAGATCGCGCAGTGTGGTGTAATCAGCTCGCGCAGCCGGCACGCTCCAGACAAGGACATCATGCACACGCTGGTCCTGATACACTTCACCGACTTTGCGACCGCTGATGAGCGTGGTGACCGCCTGACGGATTTGACCACCGGTGAGTCCGTGAAGCGCGGCGTTTTCAGGCCGGAGTTTGACCGTGATTTGCGGCACCTGAACCTGCGGCTCAATTTTCAAGGTGCTGACGCCCGGCACATCTTTGAGCACGGCATTTACTTCGGTGGCGTGAGTCCTGAGTTGATCAAGATCGGGACCGAAAATGCGAACCACAATGCTCGCACTGGCTCCGGTGAGAACCTCCTTGATGCGCTCGCGCAAAAAGGTGAGCAGATCCCGGGTGAGTCCGGGATACCCATCGACAACGGCCTGAACCTTCCTGATGGTGCCGTCGTAATCGGCATTTGGATCGAGACTGATCCATAACTCGGTGAAGTCCGGACCCACGACTTCATCCGCGACCTCGGCACGGCCTATGTGCGCGCCTTGATTGCGCACGCCGGGCACTTTCATGAGATCGGTGGCAGCAGCGATGGTGATGCGCTTGCTGGCTTCAACACTGGTGTTCGGTTTCTCCAGCCAGTGCATGAGAAAATCACGCTCCTTAAAGTTAGGCAGAAACTCCTCCTTCATCCGCGTGTGCCAAACCCAGCCGGTGCCGGTGAATGCAAGTGTCAGAATCAACATCGCCGCCCGCGGCCTGCGTGCGAAAAAGGGCAGAATGCCGCGATAAATCGATTTCATGCCGCGGGCGAGCAGCGCATCCCGGTGAGCCCCCGGCTGCACTTTGAGCAGGATCAAACTCAGCGCAGGCGTCAGTGTGAGCGCGACGGCGAGCGAGGCGGTGATCGCGAGGATGTAGGAAAGCGCGAGCGGCCTGAAGAAGGTGCCGGCGAGTCCCGGCAGGAAGAACACGGGTACAAACACGAGCACGATGATCACGCTGGCGTAGACGACGGCACTGCGAACTTCGAGCGAGGCCTCAAGCACCACTTTCAAGCGCGGCTTGCCAGGGTTTTGACGCAGACGCCGCAAAATATTTTCCACGTCGATGATGGCATCGTCCACGACCTCTCCAAGCGCGATGATGAGACCGGCCAGGATCATCGTATTGATCGTCTCGCCCCGCCAGCGCAGCAACAGCAGGGCGATGGCGAGCGAGAGCGGAATGGCGGTGATGCTAATGAGCGTGGTTCGCCAGTCGCCAAGAAACAGGGCGAGCACGACAACGACAAGCAGACAGCCGAGCCACAGCGCCTCCGTGAGATGATCGATGGAAAGCTGGATGAAGGTGGCTGGTCGGAAAATGGTGCTGTCGATGATCACGCCCGGCAGGCCGGGCTGCATCTCTTCGAGCACTTTTTCGACACCGATGGTGACATCGAGCGTGTTTCCCCATGGTTGCTTCTCGACGATGAGCAGGATGCCGTCGCCATCATTGATCACTGCATCACCGATCGGTGCCGGGTGGCCAATCCTCACTTCAGCGACATCGCCGAGCCGGATGGGTGCTCCATTGCGGAACTCGACGACCGTGCGCGCCAGATCTTCCGGCGTGGTGATGAGCGCGAGTTGTGAAACGCTGAGCCTTTGGTTAGGCGTGTCGATAAATCCGCCCGCGCTGATCACGGCGGCATCGCCGGCCGCCTTGGTGATCGAATCAAGCGTCACCCCGGCGGCTCGCAGTCGCTGCGGATCGACGAGAACCTGGAACTGGCGGTCGCGCTGCCCCCAGATGGCCACATTGGCAACTCCAGGCACCGACATGAGCCGCGGACGCATGGTCCAGCGCGCGAGCTCGCTGAGCGCCATCTGATCAAGTGTCTTCGAAGTGAGTCCCACTTTCAAAACGCGGCTTAACGACGAATAGGGTGCCATGAGCACTGGCGGCTTCACAACGGCGGGCAGGCGGTTCTGCGCGAGATTTAAGCGCTCCTGAACAAGCTGGCGCGCTTTGAGAATGTCGGTGCCGGTTTCAAAAATCATCACGACCGATGAGAGGCCGAGCACGGATTTCGAACGCAGCGTCTTGAGAAACGGCAGGCCGTTGAGACCATTTTCCAGAGGCACAGTGACCAGCGCATCAACCTCCTCCGTGGAAAGACCCGGAGCCTCCGTCTGCACCTCAACCAATGGCGGCGCAAATTCCGGAAACACATCCAGCGGCGCCTTTTTGGTGGCATTGATGCCAACCAGCAGAAGCGCCACCGCCGCCGCGACAACAAGCACGCGCATGTTCAGCGCCCAGGTGACAATGGAGTTCAGCATGGCGTTATTTTCCCGTCATGAACTCCGTGCCAAACAGCTCCGCAGCACCGTCGGTGACGATCTTGGTGCCTGCGGGCGGGCCGCTGGCTAAAACGGCATTGGTTCCGGCAATCCGGGCAACCTGGATCCGCTTGCGCGTGTAAATATGCTCTGCGGTTTGCACATAAACCCACTGGCCGCCATGGATGTCGTGAAGCACGGCGTTGAATGGGATGACAAGGGCTTCGAGCTTGCTGTCGAGTGTAGGGATTTCAACGGCGACACGTTCACCGGCGCGGAGCGGTGTGCCGGCGGCGAGCTCGTAATACCAGTCTATTGTGTTTGTTAGGGCGCTGGCGGTGGGCGGACCCGAGACGGGCCTGGCGGCGGCTTTGCCGATGCGGGCTTCGGCCTTTTCGTCAAGCAGCGGGGATTCACCGCTGTAGATGGCGACACGGGCCCACTTGCGTGTGTTTTGGCCGAGCGTGCCGCCGAGCAGATCACGCTGGGCTTTGGCCGTGCTCATGGCGGCTTCGGCGAGTGCGAGCGCGGTTTTGGCTTCATCGACATTGCGCACGCTACCGGCTTCGGCGCTGAGCATTTTTTGCGCACGCTCGACGGCGATCCTGGCGGCTTCGATCTGAACCTTGGCCTGCAGGATGCGGCCATCCGCTGCGGCCTGAAGATCAGCAAGACGCAGCACTTCATCCAGAGTTCCGCCGAGCACCGGCGCGATGGGTCTCCCTTCCGCAGCAAGCGGCGTGACGACCTCGCCGGAGAAAAGACGCGTGGCCGGAATCGTGCGTTTTTCGAATGCGACGGTCTTGAGGCGGAGATGCTGCTCAGCTTCAGGCTTCAGCGTGAGGATGACCAGATCACCCTCCTTGGTCACGGTGGCGGGCGCGGGTGCGGAATCAGCCGCTTGAAGCTGCGTGGCGATGAGGATGAGAAGGAAACGTTTCATGGTGAAATCAACGCAGCGTGGCCTGCATGGCATCTTCGAGTGATCCGGCGGCGGATTGCGCTTCGATGTTCGCAGTCATGAGCGCGACATTGGCGGTGCTGGCTTCGATTTGCCGGCGCGTGAGTTCGAGTGCGGAAACCTGCCCCGCCTCGACCATGCGCCTGGTCGTGCCGGAGGCATCAGAGGCTTCCTGCGCGAGCGTTGCCGCAGTGGCGGCTTTGGCCCGCGAGGCCTGATAAGCAGCGAGCGCGATGTCCAGTTCACCCTGGATCGCGCTTTGCTGTGCAAGGAATCTGGCCTCAGCGGTTTTGCGTTTCGCTTCAGCCTGAGCGATGGCTCCAGCGTTGCGATTGAAGGGCAGTTCAAGATTCAAACCGAGCTGCCAGCGGTTTTGGCCCTGGTTGTAGTCGTAGCCAGGACTCAAGCGCAAGTCAGGGTACTGCCTGGCGATTTCCAATCGCAAGGCCGACTCCGCCGCCGCGTATTCAGCGAGCAATACCATCAGATCAGCGCGCTGGGTCAATGCACGGCGGCGGCTGTTGCCAGGCTCTGGCAGTCGATGGAATTCGGCAAAGTCGAGATTCACCGCGCGCAGCGCATTCAAAGGTACACCAATGGCTACGGCGAGTTTCGCTTCCCCCGTGGCAGCGAGACGCTGGGCATCCTGCAGCGCAAGGCGAGTGCGGTTAAGCATGAGACGCGCCTGAGTGAGTTCGAAAGGCGAAACATCCCCTGCATCCATCTGCGCCGTGAGTTTCCTGATGGCTTCGTCATGCAGCTTCTGCTCTGTTTCAAGCAGGCGGATGTTTTCGCGGGCACCATGCAGTTCCAGCATCGCGGTGCGCACGCGTGACCGCGCCGCCCAGGCGCGCGAAGACACTCGCCAGCGCGCTGCCTCGGCAGCAGCGAGTGCCTGCTCGGTGCGGCGAGCGCGTTTGCCCGCGGTTTCGATCGGGATTGATAGGGCTCCAGCCATGAACCATGGCGTGATGGGGTTAACGTGATTGCTGGCAAACTGCGGCCCGAACGTGAATACAGGATTTGGCCTCTGCCCCGCCGTTTGAATGGCCGCCGCCACTTCCTCCGCCTCCGCGCGCGCCAGAGCGACATCGGGATGAAAATAAGCAGCCGCAAGGGCGAGCCGATCAACCGTCCAGGAGCCATCACTCGCTTTTTGTTCGGCAAGAAAGCCTTGCAGACCCGAATGATCGAGGGTGCGCGCATTGAAGTCAGCACAGGTTTTCTCGGCAGAAATCGGACGCGGCTGGAAACTGGCGCAGGCACTCAGCAACAGAGGCAGAATGATTTTTGGAAATGGCAGCTTCATGTCTAGGCAGTAACAAGGCGGTGGGTATCCATGCCCGGCAAACGCGGGAAGTATCATGAAATAGCTGTCATTACTGGCCACCCGGTTGCCGGAGGCTTGCAGCTCTGGTGAACGCCTCCTTAACGGGCAAGGGTGGATGGCGCAACCTTGAGCAGGAACCAGCCGGCAGCGCACAGGGACAGTCCCGCCCCCGCACCGAAGGCGATGGTGGGTCCGAACGCAGTCCACAGCCAGCCCATGAGCAGACTGGCAGGCAGGGCACCGATACCAGTGATGAAATTGAAACTGCCAAAGGCGCGACCGCGCTGGGCATCGGGGTAGAAATCAGCCACCAGGGCACGCTCGGTGGATTCGGTCATGCCGTAAAAAATGCCATAGAGTAAAAATAACGCCCAGATATGCCAGACCTGGCTGGCAAAACCAAAACCGAGATAGACCAGCGCATAGACCAACCATCCACCAACGATCAGTCCGCGCCGGCCGATGCGGTCACTGAGCACGCCCGCCGGATAACTGCTGGCGGACTTCACCACATGCAGCGCCATCCAGAGCAAAGGCAGAAAGCTAACGGGAACGCCCACGGCTTGCGCACGCAACAATAAAAAGGCATCGCTGGAGTTTCCCAGTGTGAAAAGAAGAACTGCTCCGAGGTAGTTTTTAAAAGCTGGCGTGGCAGTGAAGGCAACAGCCTCGGCAGCCGTGACGCTGGGTGTAACCGGAGCCTGCTCACGGGCTGCAAAAATCAAAACGATCATCGCCCCGATCATGGGAATGACCGCGATCCAGAACAGTGTGCGAAAGTCAGCGGTGAACCAGTGCAGCAGGCTCCACGCGATGAGCGGGCCGACCACAGCCCCCGCGTTGTCCATCATGCGCTGCACGCCAAAGGCAGCACCGCGCTGGTCCGCTGGCACGGATGCGGCGAGCAAAGCATCGCGCGGCGAGGTGCGGATGCCTTTGCCGATGCGGTCGATGAAACGTGCGAAGAACACATGCCCGCCCGTGGACGCCAGCGCAATGAGAGGGCGAGTCAGCGCGCTGAGACCGTAACCGGCAATCATGAGCGGCTTGCGCTTGCGCACGCGGTCGGACCACCAACCGCTGGCAATCTTCAACAAGCTGGCGGTGGATTCGGCGACACCTTCGATCAGTCCGACAAAGGCCATGCTGGCACCGAGCGTGACCGTGAGAAACACGGGCAACAGCGGATAGATGATCTCGGTGGAGACATCGGTGAAAAAACTCACCCAGCCAAGCGCCCACACCGTTGGTGGCATTTTGAATCGGGAAGTGGTGGGTGCGCTCATAGGTGATGAAGGATGCGATTACACTCAGATCACAGGCAGGCTCAGAATGACGCGCGTCTGGCCGTCGTCCGTGACGTCCATCGCGATGCTGCCAAAGTGAGCCAGGATGATGGATTCAGCAATGCTCAGGCCGAGACCGCTGCCTTCGACCGTGGATCCGTGTGCCGCGTCGCCGCGGAAAAAGCGTTCAAACACGCGAGCGCGCAGTTCGGGCGGGAGAACGGGACCGGTGTTGGTGATTTGGAAGACGGCGTGTTGATCTTGAACACGGAGACTGAGAGTGATGCTGCCATTGTTGTGGTTATGCTTCACCGCGTTGTCGACGAGATTGAGCAGCAACTGGCGGAGTCTCATGCGGTCACCGCAGACTTTGACAGGCTCACAATCGACCAGCAGGACGGTGAGACTGGCGCCGGCTGCGAGCATCGAGGCGTCCTCGGTGAGATCACGCACCAGTTCATCGAGCGCGACGGGCTCGCGCGCGACGGTGAGCAGTCCGGCATCAGCCTTGGCAAGAAAGGCGAGCTGGCCAACGATGCCGGAGAGTCGCTGCACTTCCTCGAGGGTGGAGGCGATGCGCTCGCGGTGCGCAGCCGGCGTGGCGGCATCACCAAGCATCTGCTCAAGCGTGCTGTGCATGATGGTGAGCGGTGTCTTGAGTTCATGAGAAGCATGGAGGGTGAACTCGCGGGCTTGCGTGAAAGACACGCCAAGACGCTGCTTCATGCCGTTAAACACGGCGGTCATGCGGTCGAGTTCATCGCCATTGCCGCTGCGGTGGACTGGGTCGGCAAGGTTTGATGCGTTCGTTTTCTCCAAAACCACGGTGAGTTCCTCGATGGGCCGGAGGGCACGATTCATGAGCAAACCACCGCCGATGATGCCGAGTAAAATCGCCGGCAACCCGCCCAAAAGAATGATCTCGGCAGTCTCCACCAAAGGATCGTGCCTCAAGGCAGCCTCCACCCCGCCGTGCAGCGCGACATTGCGCTGTTCATTGAATTCAAACCAGCTCAGGAAACCCACGATCACCAGCGAAAGGCTGAGCGTGATGGAGTAGAACAGCAGAATGCGGCGGCGCAGAGTCATGGCTGGAGACGAAGCGCATAGCCGAGGCCGCGCACGGTTTGAATGAGCGCAGGAGAGTGATCGCGGTCGATCTTCTCACGCAAGCGGCGTACATAGACCTCGACCAGGTTGGACCCCGGGTCGAAATCATATTCCCAAACACTGCTAATGATGTCGCGACGACTGACAACGGCGCTCTCAGCACGCATCAGACACTCGAGCAGCAGCGTTTCACGCGGTGAAAGATCAATGCGCCGGCCTGAACGCCGCACCTCGCGTTTGATCGTGTCGAAGGTTAGGTCTGCCAGCGTGAGAACCGGCGGCTTGAGCTGAGTGTTGCGCCGCACCAGCGAGCGCAGCCGTGCCAGCAATTCGGACATGGCGAAGGGTTTTGGCAGGTAATCATCAGCCCCGGCGTCCAATCCTTCGACACGCTGCTCCACCTCACCGCGGGCGGAAAGCATGATGACCGGGGTGGCATGACCTTTAGCGCGCAGGGCGCGCACCAGACTCAGACCGTCGAGTTTTGGCAGCATGATATCCACCAGCAGCGCGTCAAAGCCGCCTTTCAGCGCCTCCTGCAATCCTGCCTCTCCGTTTGCGGTGCACAGCACGTCGAAACCCTCCTGTCTCAGCGTAGCGCTGAGAAGGGTGGAGGTTTTTTGGTCATCTTCGACGATCAGGAGGTGCATGCAGGAGGACGCCGTTGGATTTGAGGGACAAGAAAGGCAAATGAAGAGTCTGTCATGCGGCTCCCGATTCCGGGAGAAGTATGACATAATTTTCACCCTTGTGCCCCATCTCTTGTTCGCTTTTCGATGAGCCCTGTTCATGCTGTCACAGCTCCACTACCGATTTTTTTGACCGATCTATGCCCGCCTCCACTGATTCACCGACCAGCAGCAAATCCTTCCTTCAGCGCCTGATGCCTCGTTCCGTTCTCAGCAGAGGTGCGGCGGCCATTTTTGTGCTGTTTCTCAGCATTGCGCTGATCACCCGTGTGGCGCTGCTGTTTCAGGCGCGTCACGATGCCGCGTGGGATGTCACGCTGGTCAGCTCTTTTGTCTGGGGTTTTTGGTTTGATGTTTTGGCGGCCTGCTACTCGGTGGTGCCGTGGTTCCTGCTCACGCTGCTGCTGCCAGCCGCCCTGTGGCGCAGCAAAGCCGCGCGCTGGGTGGTGACGGTGCTTCTGTTCCTTTACACGGTGGTGTTCATCTTTGTCGGCGTGTCGGAGTGGTTCTTCTGGGACGAGTTCCAGGTGCGGTTCAACTTCATCGCGGTGGACTACCTCGTTTTCACGCAGGAGGTGATCGACAACATCCAGCAATCCTACCCGATGCCGCTCATCTACACCGGGCTGGCGCTGGCGGGCATGGGTGTCATGCGGCTTGCCTGGAAGATCGGTGCCGTGCGCTGGGTCTGCGAGGGGGATGCGGCATGGAAGATGCGCCTCATCCCCACCGTGGGCATCGCCGTCATCGTGGTGGTGATTTCCAACGTCTTCTCGCAGTCGCAACTGCCGCGTTTTAGCGACGAGTTTAATCGTGAACTGGCCAAGGACGGGCACTACGCCTTCTGCGCCGCGTTCTGGGAAAGCGAAATCGACTACGAGCGCTTTTACCTCAAGCAGGACATCGGCAAGGCGCTCGCCCGAGCCAAGGAACTGCTGACACTGAGCGACACGCCTCCCGCCAGCGCCGACCCGCGCGATCTGCGCCGACTCATCAAGCACGAAGGGCCGGAGAAGAAGCACAATGTGGTTTTCATCTCGGTGGAGAGCCTCAGCGCGGCGTTCATGAGCCACTTCAAGGTGAACTTCAAGATGAGGTCTTACCTGACGCCGAACCTGGACCGTCTCGCGGATGAGGGCATCCTCTTCACCAATCTCTACGCCACGGGCACCCGCACCGTGCGCGGACTGGAAGCCCTGACGCTGAGCGTGCCGCCCACTCCGGGCCAGTCGATCGTCTGGCGTCCGAAGAACACGAACCTGTTCACGGCGGGATCCGTTTTCCGCAAACGTGGTTATGACACGAGCTACCTGTATGGCGGTGACGCCATGTTCGACAACATGAACACTTACTTCTCACGCAACCAATACCGCGTGATTGATCGCGGCGCGAAGACCAAGCAGGACATCACCTTCCAGAATGCCTGGGGTGTGGCGGATGAGGATCTCTTCACCTGGGCCACCAAGGAGGCCGATGCCAATCATGCCGCCAACAAACCCTTCTTCATGCATGTGATGACGGTTTCCAATCACCGGCCCTTTACCGTCCCCGCCAACCGCATCGACCTGCCGCAGGGCAGTCGTGACGCCGCAGTCAAATACACGGACTGGTGCATCGGCGACGTCCTGGAGAAGGCAAAATCAAAGCCCTGGTTCGCCAA
>CANJVS010000054.1 GCA_947477755.1 Verrucomicrobiaceae bacterium
GCAACTCGAGGAACTCGGTGCCCGGCATTGCTTCCCCAGCAAGTCCAACCGCAGAAAGAAGCGCCGCCTCAACAAAGAGCTCTACCGGCAGCGCTATCGTGTAGAGAACTACTTCTGTCGCCTCAAACGCTGGGCATGCTCCAGCACGAGACGAGACAAGCTCGCGCGGCACTCCCTCTCCATCATCGAGTTCGCTTCCGTTATCGACTGGCTCAGATATGGACTTTGAGGGTTTTCAAACACGGTAAAAAGCGGAAGAAATTTAAAGAAAGATATGGTATAACAAAAGCGTAATCTGCACCAACAGATTATACAAAAAGGTCTTTGCTCCATCAAATGGATATTTAATTTGAGAATTAAAAAACTCACAAACCACCATTTAAATTAAAATTTTCCTTAGGCTTTTTATTTTAATCGCATGCAGTAGCCTGCTTTTCTTTTTGCTGATTAACCAAGGCTGGAGACTGGAAGAACGCAGCTCCGACTGCGTGCTGTGCGGCCCCACCATATCAAATGTGACGGCAAAGCAGGTCAAGGATTCGTCATCGACTCAAGCGGCCGAGATCGAGCGCTCAAAAGTTGTTCCAGCAGGCGATGTGGTGGCGGGATTCGATGCCTGGAGCCAGAAGTATGTCCATGCAACAGCGGGCGAGCGTGCTGAAATGATCCAGGAAGGTCAGCGTCTGGCACACGCGCGGCGGCCAATCTTCAAGCAGATCATCCAGAGTGATCCAAGGCGCGCTTTGCAGGAGGCGGTGCGGCCTTTGGTGCGGCAAAAGCTGCCCGCTGAGATTCTCGCGGAACTCGAGAAGCCTGTGGAGGACCGAAGTGTGCTGCGTGTTTACCAAGCAGGGCCTGAATCGGTGGCAAACGGAGAACCTTCCCAGCTTCGCTATGTGGAGACGCAGCATGGCGAGACGTATCAGGCGTATGTTTATGGCCGTCGTGCGGCATCGGTCGCGTGGGTGGCAAATTTGTCGGCGATTGGTATCGAGATGGATGGGCAGATGGCGCTGGATGAGCGCCCGCTGCGAGTCATGGAGCTAGGTGAGATCCCCCCAGCGGATATGCCGCGTGTGGCAGTGTGCCCTGTCTCCAAAAAAAATCTGTCGATGCCGCCGCCGGAGCAGCCGATCCAGCCGGAGACACCGGCCATCATCGCCAATGGTGAGGTGGTGTACCTTTGTGATGGCAGCCACACGACGGTGTATGAGCAAATCCTCATCCAGGGAGAATCCGGCACGGGTGGAGCACAGAGCTTCACGGGCATCCTTCCGGCATCTGCGACGCCCTCAGTAGGCGTGGTAAAAGTGCTCTATATCCCAGTGGTGTTTCCCGATCAAAACGAGGTGCCCATCACAGAAGCTGGCGCACAGAGCGTGCTGGCACAGTCGGCGGCCTTTTATCAGGCGATGTCCTTCGGACGTCTGACGCTCGTGGGTACCGTCACGCCGCCGGTGCGGATGCCGAAGAGCCGCGCTTGGTATGTGGGCAAGGACACGACCAGCGGTTTCATCAAAGAGGTCGATGGACTGGGCCTGGAGATGAGCCATGCCAAGGAGGAGGCGCGGAAGCTCGGCTACGACTGGCAGGACTATCATGCCACTGTCGCACGAGCCAATGGCGGTGCTCGCTCCCCGACAAGCTATGGCGGTGGCGGCAATGTGTGGATGCGCACCGACAGCGTTGACACCACGGCGCATGAGGTCGGTCATGCCTTTGGGCTGGCTCATGCCAACTTTTGGGAAACCAATGGTGCCTCCACGATCGGCCCCGGCGGCAATGTCGAGTATGGCGACAGCTATGACAACATGGGTCCCAGCGCTGCCGTACCCAACGGCCACTACAACGTGCAGGCGAAGAACCAGGTGAAGTGGATGCCGGATGAATTTGCGCCCTCCATCCTCAGCAGCGGCACCTATCGAATTTATGCGATGGACCAGCCGAAGCTCGACCCCGGCAAGCTCTATGGCGTGCGCATCCGCAAAGATGCTAACCGAACGTATTGGGGAGAGTTTCGCCTGCTTGGTGGCAACAACTGGACGAACAACGGCCTGCTCTGGGGGTGGAACTGGCCCGGCAATAGCGGCGACAACATTCAACTGCTCGACACCACGCCCGGCTCGGTGAACTTGAAGAGTGATGCTGGCATCACCGTCGGGCGCACTTTCTCCGACACAGAGACAGGCATTCATGTCACCACGCTTGCGGTGAACACGAACACCACGCCGCAGAGTCTGGATGTGGTGGTGAATCTCGGAACTTTCCCTGGCAATAATGCACCCACACTCACACTCACTCCTGCCACGCCTGTGGTTCCGACGAGCACGAACGTGACTTTTACCGCCACCGCCAATGATTTGGATGGTGACACGCTGGCCTACTCCTGGCAGTGGCATGACAATCTGATCTCAGGCAGCGGCTCCACGGCCACGCGCAGCTTTTCCACCGAAGGCATCTACACACTGAGTTGCGTGGTGACGGACATGAAGGGCGGCATCGCCGTGCGCAATTCGGTGATCACCGTGGGCAATGGAAACACCCGCTACACCATCGCGGGTCGCATCACGAGAGCAGGCTCAGGCATTCCGAACATCACGGTCGGCACGGGCGGTGCGAATGGCACGCTGACGGACAGTGACGGCTATTACACCATCTCAAATCTCGCCGCTGGGAACTACAGCGTCATCGCCGAAGAGCACGGGTTGGTCTTCAACAACCAGTTCAACAACAGCATCACCGTCGGCCCATCCTTCAGCGGAGCAGATTTCACCGTCGATGACTTGCCCGCAATCAGCATCACGGCACAGACGCCCGTGGCTATCGAAGCCGGAGCCAGCGGTGCCTTCCGCATCTCCCGCACCGGCCCCATCGGACAGGCCAAAGACGTGTATGTCTTCACCGTGCAGGGCACGGCCACTAAGGGAGCCAATGCCACCAGCAATGATTACTTTTTCACGCCTGATTACGTCTCAGCCTCGCCCTTCCAGAGCTTCACCATTCCGGCTAACAGCGCTTTCTTGGATGTCGTTGTAGCTGCGCGGAACGATGCCTCCTCGGAGGGGGATGAAAGCGTCACGCTCGTGCTCGCGGCAGACACTTCTTATGTGCTTGGTGCGCAAAACACGGCCACGCTTTCTATTCAGGATGTCAACACGGCGCTGCCCAGAGTTTCGCTCACGATTGACCGTGCACAGACGATCGAAAACAGCGGCTCTCCGCTCGTCGTTACTGCCACGCGCACCGGAGCTACCACGGCTGCCTTGGCCGTGAATTACACCGTGGCCAGCACCAGCACGGCCACGGGCGGCGGCGACTACAGCGCACTGACAGGCACGGTCACGATCCCGATTGGCTCGGCATCGGCCACGTTTAATCTCAGCCCGCTTGATGATGCTGAATCTGAACTCACGGAAACCATCACGGTCGCCATCGCCAGCGGTGTCAGCTTCATCGCCGATGTCGCAGCCAGCACGCTCACTGCACGCATCGTCGATGATGATGCCCAAACCATCAGTGTGACAGCGACGGACAATGCCGCTCAGGAGATCGATCGCACCGCCGTGGGCGCAGTGCCGAATCCGGGAACGTTCCTCGTCACCCGCACGGGCAATACGACAGCGGCAGTGACCGTTTATTACAGCGTGGCTGGTGTGGCGCTGCATGGAGCGGACTACGATGTGCTGCCGGGCAGTGTCGTCATTCCTGCCGGGCAGACGCAGGCCGCCGTCACCATCATGCCGAAGATGGACAACTTTGCCGAAGGCTCGGAAACCGTCATCCTCGCCCTCGGCGCTGCCTTTGGTTATTACCAGATCGGCAGCAGCGGAACGGCCACCATCAACATCACCGACAACGTGGCCGACAAGCCCCTGCTGGAGGTCACCGCCTACTCCGCCATCGCTGCGGAAGGCGGCACGAATGGCACCTTCCGCATCACGGCCAAAGGTGGTGCTGCGGGGAACCTCACCGTGAACTACACCGTCAGTGGCACGGCCACGAATGGCACGGACTACACCGCGCTCAGCGGCACCACGACACTCGTGCTCACGGGCGGCACCGTGACGGGAAATGTGACCATCACGGTGACCAATGATCCCGATCTTGAAGAGCTGGAAAACGTCATCATCACGCTCACACCGGATGCCAACTACGCGCTTTGGGCACCGATGGCCTCTGCCACCATGCTGCTGCGTGACAACGATCAGAACACCGTCTTTGTCGATGGCCAGATCGGCACCGGCGGCAATGACTTCGTGGCTGAGGGCAGCACTGCCACCACCTGCAAATTCTTCGTCTCCCGAGTCGGCGGCAGTTTGGCTAGTGCGCTGGTCGTGAACTATACCTTGGGTGGAACTGCCACGGCAGGCACGGACTACAACAATGTAAATCTCACCGGCAGCGTCACCATTCCGGCGAACAGTTCGGGTGTGGACATCACCTTCAACACCATCGTTGACGCCCTCGGTGAAGGTGCCGAGACCATTCTCTTCCAGCTCACGGCTGGCACCGGAGGCAACAACTATGCACGCGGACCCGTTGCCAAACTCTACATCACCGATGACGATGCGAATACCCAGAGCGTGGCCTTTGGCTCACCGGGATCAGCAGGCGCGGAAAGCGTGACGAGCGTGAGCATCCCCGTCACACTCAATGCTCCGGCCACCACGCCAGTGAGTGTGGAGTACAATCTCGAAGCCGGGCCGCGCGCCACCAGCTACCTCTATGGCACTTGGCTGCGCATCGTGCGCACGGGCAACAGCTACGTCACCAGCACCTCGCCGGATGGGGTCACATGGACGGCGCAAAGCAGCACGCGGACGATCACCATGTCCTCCGCCAGTTACCTCGCGGGCATCTTCGTCGCCAGTGGCAGCAGCGGCACACCGGCGAGTGCCATCATCGACAATGTCTCGATCACCGATCTCACCAGCGGCAGTCCAGGCGCAGTCGTTTCAGCGGAGATAGGCACCGGCTCGCCTCTCGGCGGCAGTCAGGAAAGCGGTGGCGTATATCAGGTCACCTCCACCGGTGCCGATGTGAGCACGGCCACGACTGACAACTGCCGCTTCGTTTATTTTCCGATCACAGATTCAGCCAACTGTACTCTCATTGCCCGTGTCGTGTCACTCGGTGGCCCTTCGTCGATGAAGGCCGGCGTGATGATTCGTGAAACCACGACAAACAACGCCATCCGCATGGCCTTCCATTTGAACACAGGTACCCTTTCCCAGTCCTACCGCACCACCACGGGCGGCAGCTGCACGAATGCTACTGGCACCGCCACGACTTATGCCAAGCCGCGCTGGCTGAGGCTGAACCGCACTGGCAATGTCTTCACCGCCTCAAGCTCGCCTGATGGTGTCACCTTCACGCCTGTGGGCGGTGGAGTGAACGTGGGGCTCAGCGCGCAGTTGCTCGTCGGCATGGCTGTTTCCTCTCGCAGCGATGGCACGCTCACCCAGGCCACTTTTGATAATGTGAACCTCTCACCCGCAGCCAGCGTGCCTTTTCAAGATCGCACAGTCGGCTTTGTCGATGCTCAGGGCTGGACCACTGAAAGCGGCGGCTTCTACACCGTCACCGCCTCTGGAGCAGGCATCATGAACAGCGTCTCTTCTTTGGAAGATGAAGGCCACTTCTTGAGCCTGCCAGTCACGGGTGATTTCACAGTCACGACAAGGCTCACCGGCCTCTCAACTGCCACCGCTCAGGCTGGCCTTATGGTCCGCGAAAGTGTGAACTACCGCGCCCGTGCGCTTTCATTCTGTCTCACCGGACTCACCGCCACCAACAGCACCGCTGAATGGCGCGGGCGCTACTCCGCCACCGAGTCGGGTGAGGGTTCCGGCATCGACTACGCGCTGCCGCCAGGTGTCCTGAATTTCGCCATTGGTGAGCAGACGAAGGACATCACGCTCAATGTCACGAACGACAACGTCATCGAGTCCGCCGAGTTCGTGAACATCCTGCTAAAGAACCCAAGCGGAGCCATCATCGCCGGAGGTTCGAGCACGCACACTTACACCATTCTCGACGATGATGTGGTCAGCGCGCTGCCCGTGATCAGCTTTGCTTCAACGACCAGCAGCGGACTGGAAAGTGTGACGCCCGTGCAGATCCCCATCGTGCTCAGTGAACCTGCTGGCAGTGACGTGAGTGTGGACTTCACCCTCGCCGCAGGAACCGCCACAGATGGAAGTGACTTCACCAGCGCTGCAGGCACGCTCACCTTCACTGCCGGTCAAACATTGGCTTATGTGCCGATGACTTTACTCGATGACAGCATCGTTGAGACGGCTGAAACCATTACCCTCACGCTGAGCGCCCCCGTCAGTGGTATCATCGGCACCAGCAGCATTCACACCTTCACCATCGCGGATGATGACACCGCAGTCGTCAGCATCATCGCCAGTGATGCCACAGCGACGGAAGGTGGAGACACCGGAGCTTTCACTTTCACCCGCACTGGCAGCACGACGTCAGCATTGACGGTGAACTTTGCCGTTACAGGCACAGCCGTGAGCGCCACGGATTACACCGCCTTTTCTCCCACTACCTCCATCGTTATCCCCATCGGGCAAAGCAGCGCCGTATTGACCGTCACCACCGTGCAAAATACCACGCCTGAGGTGAATGAACCCGTCATCGTCACTCTCGGCACAGGTGCTGGATACACCGTGGGCACACCGAGCGCCGCCACTGTCACGATCATGGACGACGACGTGAACACCATCACTCTCACCGCCTCCGATCCAACGGCTACTGAAGCTGCGGGGAATGGCGGCGAATTCACGCTCACCCGCAGCGGCCCGACCACCGCCGCACTCACCGTCACCCTCGCTTATAGCGGCACGGCCACCAGTGGCAGCGACTACACTACCCTCGCTACCAGTCAGGTCTTCGGCATTGGCGTTTCCACTTTTAACATCTCCGTCAGCACTTTGACTGATAACACAATCGAGGGCGCAGAGATTATCACCGCCTCCATCGCCACAGGCGGAGGCAACTACATCATTGGTTCGCCGAATCTCGCCGGTGTCACCATTGTCGATGACGATCTGCCGCCGAGTGTCTTCATCAGCAGTCCCGGCAGCAAGTCCACCCTCATCAATGCCGCCAACGGCCTCGTGCTAAGCGCCGTCGGCACCGATGACGGACTGCCCGCACCCCTGACCTATGCTTGGAGCAAGACCTTCGGTCCTGGAAACATCATCTTTGCCAATGCCGCCAGTGCCAGCACCACGGCCACCTTTTCCGCTGTCGGCGTCTATGGCATCCGCATCACGGTCAGTGATGGCACTTATACCGCCACAGATGACATCTTTGTACAAAGCGGAGGCTTCAACTACGCCACCTGGATCACCCAGGATCAAGGTCCGCCCGCCACACGCGGCATCGCGGGTGATAGCGGCGGCACCTTCACCCTCATCGGCAGCGGCACCGGCTACACCGGCACCAATGACAGCGGCCACATGCTCTTCCGTCAGCTCTTCACTGCGGCTGGAGACGCCACCATCATCGCCCGCGTCACGGGCCTGACTGGCCCAGCCACCCGGCTCGCTGGCCTAACACTTCGTGATACTTCATGGAAGGGTGCCAAACGACTCACGCTGGCCCTGAACGGCAGCGGCAGTCTAGTCATGAACGACCGCACCACCGCCAACATCGCAGGCACCGCCACCACACCCGCCACGGGTCTCGCCGCACCGCTTTGGCTGAAACTGGATCGAGTGGGCGGTACGCTCACGGCCTCTCATGCACCGGATGTCGCAGGAGTGCCTGGAGCCTGGGTCAGCGATGGCACCAGCACGTTCACCTCGGGTAATAATCTCATCGTCGGCATGATCGTGAGCACCGGCATCGCCACCAGCGCCACCGCCACGGCCACTTTTGATAATGTCAGCGTCACGCCCGCCATCGCCGGGACCGCATTGCATTCCGAAAACATCGGCAACTACACCAGCGCCGGCTCTAGCAGTGAAAACGCCGGCACCATCACCATCGCCTCAACCGGCACTTACGACGGTAGCGGCGGCCACTTCCGCTACCAGCAGATCTGGGGCGACTGCATCCTCACCGCCCGTCTCACCAGCCACAGCGGCTCCTCTCGCGGAGCACAGAGCGGCGTCGGTCTGCGCGACACCACCGACAACGCCGCTCATGCTTTTTACGGCAACACGACCGTCGATGGCTATCAGGTCCATTGGCGCAGCAACTTCAACGGCAACTCAGGCCAACTGCAATCCAACGGCACCGGCTACATCCGCCTCATCCGCAAAGGCAACACCGTCAACGCCTACAAAGCACCCACCATCGCCGGGCCATGGACGCTGAACTCCGGCAATTTGCCCGTCGTCCTCACTGGCCCGCTACTAGTCGGCCTCGTCGTCGATGCCAATGGCAGCACCGCCGCCACTGGCATCTTCACCAATCTTAGCATCACACCACTGAACACCGCCCCTGTCGTCGATGCAGGCACCATGCTCGCCTCATTGCCACCCTTTAATCTCGACGGCACCGTGACCGATGACGGCCAGCCCGCGCAGCCCGGTAGCGTCACCAAATCTTGGACCCAGCTTGCTGGTCCCGGCTTAGCCACCTTTGCCAATCCCGCCACCGAGGACACACTCGCCACCCTCAGCATGAGCGGTTCCCACACCTTCCGCCTCTCCGCCTATGATGGCGACGCCGTCATCTTCGACGACCTCACCCTCACCGGCTACCTCAGTGCCTTCGCCAAGTGGCTCGATCAAAACGGCGTCGGTGATGAGAACAACACCCTCGCCGAAGCCGATGCCGACATGGACAACGACGGCCTCGCGAACCTCATCGAATACGCCGTCGGCACCAACGGCATCATCAGCAGCGCCAATCCGCAAGTCACCACCTTGGCAACAGTCAGTGCGGACAAATATTTGCGCATCTCCATCCCCAAAAACCCCGCTGCCACCGATGTCACCTTCACCGTTGAAGCCACCAGCGACCTCGCCAATCCGCTGAGCTGGAGCAGCGCCAGTCTCCTGATCGAAGTGAATAACAGCACCACCCTGCAAGTGAGGGACTATGTCCCCGAGAATAGCTCTTCGAGGCGCTTCATGCGCGTAAAGGTCACTCGTCAGTAAAGCACCCGTACCCACATGGTCAGCTCCGCGCCAGTGTGGAAGCATAAAAAACTGCAAACTTCAGCGGGTTGCATTTCTTGCGGACGCACCGGAGCCCCATCCCTTCGATCCGGTTTATGGACCGAATGGAATCGGGTTGCATAAGCCGTCAATGATCCGTATCCGTCATTCCCAGCACCATGAGCTGAGGGTTGACGTTGGTGGTTGGAGCTAGCCGGTCACCAAGGTGGACTGGGTTTTGACGGGCTTCTGGGCGGCTTGCTCTGCGGCCCAGGCTTTGGGTGTGAGGCGATGCACGGTTCACGGACACCAGTGGCAGTGTGGTGGTCAATGATCCGCGCTTCCTGCAAAAGCCATGCTCGACATCTATCAGGCGAGAAACCCGATCCTCCGCCGACTCTTGCCCTTCTCTCCTGCATGTTCGGCCTTGGCCTTCTTCGCCTTCGCAATCTCTCGCTCCAGCATCTCCTGCGTGACCCGCCACTTCGACGTGTCTGCATCCGCACTGCCTGCATGAATCGCATTCACGCACACATTGAGAATGTCCCCGCCGCTGAGTCCCTTCGATAGCTCCGCGAGAACTGCATAATCAGCCTGCACCCGATCTGGGTTGGGGAGATGAAGGGCGAACAGCTCCCGACGCATGGAGGCATCTGGAATGCGGAATTTGATGTGACGCTGGATGCGACGAAGCAGCGCGGGGTCATAGTTCTCGAACAAGTTCGTCGTGACGATCACCACGCCATCGAAGCGGTCCAGTTCCTGCATCAGGCAGTTGCGGTTCTGGTTGATGGAGGTGGAGCATGATTCGCCGGTTGATACGCGCTTGGAAAGCAGGCTGTCGGCTTCGTCGAAGAACAGCACGGCGTCTTGCTCCCTAGCCGCTTGGAACGCCGCTTTGATGTGCTTGGCGGTGTCGCCGAGGTATTTGGATAGGTGAGCAGCAAGTCCTGCGCTTCTCGTGAGCAGCGGTCCAGCTCATTGACGATCTTGACCGACCATGAACTGAACAGGCTGCCATAGGCAAGCTGTCGCATCCAATCGCGCACAATGTCCACCGTGACCTCACGTCCGTTGTAGTCCTCGATGGATAGATGCGTGCCAGCCAACTGAAGCGCCACCAACTCCACCACGCTGGTCTTGGCGGGGGCTTGACCACCTCTCAGTCGTTGCAGAGCTTCGACGAGTCGCGCATCGACGATGCTCTGAATGAGTTCCACGGGGATTTCCGTGATGGCATACACCACCCCGGTCAGCGAGTTGAGCCCCATCAGGGCTTTCATCTGTTCACGGGCTTCACGCGGGGAGTCCGCCTCCACGCGGTCATCGAACAACACTTGGCCAGCTCGGCTGGCGATCAGTTTGAAGAGTTTCATTTTCGTTTTGTTGGGGGTTGGGGTTAGCAGGCAAAGAGGCAGGACTGGCTCAGGGCACGGTGATCGGTGGTATTGGCGTGGTGACGTCGGGCCTGGGCGGCGCGCAGGCGTGGGACGAAGTGCGTGTTGCTCATTCGTCGATGAGATGATCAAAAAGACCCGGTTGCAATGGCTCCAACGCCGCCTGCTCCGCTTTGAAGAAGTCCGCCTTGGTCTTGCCGCGCTTCTTGCCCTCACGCGTGTGGCAGTCATAGGCATATTCAGGGATGGCGACATACTCACCACTGCTGCGA
>CANJVS010000055.1 GCA_947477755.1 Verrucomicrobiaceae bacterium
CAGTTCGCTCTGCACCAGATCGCGCTGCTGAGAGGCGGCGAGCTTTTCGCCCATGGTGCTGTGGTAATGGCTCATGTCATGCGGCGCGACCTTGATGCCGATGCTGGTGAGCAGCGTGCTCACGGGCTGTCGGTAAGTGAGCACGCGCGTGCTGTCCGTCTGCATCGCCGCGAGGATGATGTCATACATGATCCTGATCTCTTCTTTGCCGGCGAGTCCGGCCTGCGGTTGGGGCATCGGGGCTTGCGGTTGCGGCACGCCGATCCACTGCTCGTCCTTGCTCAGGCGCGTCTCGATGTCGCGGATGCCCTGGAAGTATTCGTCGAGCTTGGCGGCGTCGTTTTTGCCGAGGCCGCGCTGCATCGCCTTTGCATTCTCCATCACCGTGTCGAGCACGCTGCACTTCTGCGCGAGCATGGCCTTCTGCTGCGCGATCGGCGTGGTGTCCTTGGAAAAGAGACGATGAAACGCCTCAACCGGGCCTTTGTGTCCGCCGATGGGCTTGCCACTCACATCCCAGGCCATCGAGAGTCCCGGCCCGTGTCCGGAAGCCTCAGCGTTCTCGCTGCCATTGAGTTGGAGCGAGGCAAATCGCGTGTCGAGTCCGAGCTTCGCCGCAGCCACCTGATCGGCGGAAATGCTGTTGTGAAAACTCTGTCCAGGCTCGGCGAAACGGTTCGCGCCACTGAGCCACATGGTGCTGCCCCAGTGGCCCTCGTTGCTGTATTTGTTCCAAAGTCCCTGCACCACAGTGAAGTCCGCCTTGTGCCGTGCGAGCGGCTTGAGTCCTTCAGGCAAGGTGTAGCCGGTCCCCGGTTGTTTGATGTCTGGAAACCAGCTCTCCGTCGTGATGCCCCAGCCGAAGCCCAGGAACACAAGACGCTTCGGCGGCGCCGCCGGAGCCGCCGCTGAAGCAAAGCGACGGAAGCCAAGGGACTCCAGCGCAGGAAGGGCAATGAGCGAGCTGCTGGACTGGAGGAAGTGACGGCGGGTTTTCATGAGGACGGGAAATGAATACGTGGCGAGAGACTGGGTATTCCAGCGGGAATGCAAAGAGGATAAACCACACTACTTCCATTATCCCGATTAGACACCTGCTGCGGCCCGACTTGGATGCTCCAGGTGTTCACAGAGGTCGCAGAGGATCACTGGTGTGTTCAGCGTGTGCTACACTTGAGGCCGGACAGCGCACGATGAGTGGCTCGCGCAAGCCCCCTGCCCCGAGTTTGCGTTTGCCACCATCAGATCAATGCAGGCGTGTCAGGGCTGTGCGCGTTTTTGCTGTGATCTAGGGGATGGTCGGGATGATCACGCGATAGAAGCCGCGCGCCTGCCCGAGTCGCGTTGCGTCCGTCTCGGTGAAGTTCGCGCTTGTGCCGTCGCTGGTGGCGGAGCCGATGTCGATCCAGCTTCCGGTCGTCATGTCGGGCGAGTATTGCAGCGTGTAGGTGGTGCCGGAGGTGGCTTTGAAGTCGAGTGAGATGAGGCTGTTGTTCCCAGAGCGCGTGAAGCTGGCGATGGCCAGATCCTCGACTGCGTTGTTCACCACCACGAACTGCCCCATCAGTCCCTCGTCCTCGTGGTTCGAGAAGTGACAGTGATACATGAAGGGATTCGTGTTGCTGGCGAAGCCGTCAAACTTGGCGATGAAGCTGACGGTGGAGTTCTTCTCCACGTAGCACACATCTTTCCAGCCCACTTCATAAGGAGTGATCACTCCGGTGCCGCCGGTGCGCGACACGAGATTGAACTGTACATCGTGGATATGGAACACGTGGCTGAAGTTGGAATTGTTGATTAGGACCCACTTCTCCACGGCGTTCATGTTCAGGGTTTGGTTGATCACGTTTTGGCTGAAGATGGCGCTGTTGAAGGTGTAGGGCACGGCGCCTCCGCCATCGATGACGAGGGTACGCGTGTTGGTCACGTCGGCGTTGGTCCAGTAAGTGTTGTTTGCCAGGACGGCAGGCTGGGTGGTGACGGGATTGGCTGTGGGAGCGGTGACGTTGATGTGCAGCAGGTTGAAATCGACGTTGTTCAAAAGGCTGCCAAACGGCCCTGTGGTGTTCGGCTCTGATCCAGGGTAGATGTTGCCCCCATATGCGCGGATGGCGCTTGAAGCCGCCCATCTTGTTTTCGGCCAGGTGGCATGACTACTTTGTCCCGAACTCGCGACTCGTGACCAGTGCGATGATGAACTCGCGCATTGCGAAGTTTTTCTTCTGCGCGCGCTGCACGATGCTTGTCGCGAGTTCTTCGTCGGTGAAGCCATAGGGTCGCCCGAGCGCATACTCGATGAGAGCCTCGGTGAAGCCTTTGGCGAAGTTCTCGCTTTTCGCGGCGATGAGATTGCGCAGCTCGAAATAGTCTTTGAAAGCGGGGCCGTTGTGGAAACTGCCGCCTGGAGCGATGGGCCAGTCTTTTTTTGTTTTAGCGTCGTGATCGACCTCGCGCCATTTGCCGGCGGCATTGAAGTTTTCGAGGCCAAAGCCGATGGGGTCGATCTTGCGGTGGCATTGCAGGCACTGCGGCTCCTCCTGATGCGCGAGGAGTCGCTCACGCGGGCTGATGGGCTTTCCCGCCAGGCGGTCGAGCTGCGGCACGTTTGGTGGAGCGGGCGGTGGCGGGTTGTGGAGCAGCTTGCGCAGCACCCACGCTCCGCGTTCGACGGGGCTGGTGCGCTCGCCATTGCTGCCCATCGCAAGAATGGCCGCCATGCCGAGCAATCCGCCGCGTGGCGAGTCGGCGGGCAGTTTCACTTTTTGGAACGCATCGCCGCTCACGCCTTCAATGCCGTAGTAGGTGGCGAGCAGACCGTTGACGTGGATTTCATCGCTCTTGAGCAGCTTGGACAGGCTGCCCTGGTTCCGCAGCAGATGGGCAAAGGTCTCATACACTTCGCGGCGGGTGGCGGCCTTTGTGCTTTCGTCGAAGTCGCGGAACTGCTTGGTGTCGAACTGGAAGAAATCGAGCCGGTCCATACCAAGCCACTGATGCACGAAGCCGCTGACAAACTCGTCCGCCTTCGGGCTGGCAATCATGCGATCCACCTCGCGGGCAATGACTTCGGGCTTCGAGAGGTCTGCTTTGAGGAGTTGTTCATCCGGCGGAGCACTCCAGAGGAAGTAGGAAAGGCGTGAGGCGAGTTCGGATTTGGACAGAGGAATGGGGACAGGGGAATGAGTTTCAGAGGTCTTATTCCCCTGTCCCCATTCCCTTGTCCCAACCTCTTGGATGTATAAAAATCCCGGCGAAGCCAGGATGACGCTCAGAGGCTCCTTCAGGGCGGTTTCAAAGCTGTCGCCGGCTTTGAGGCGTGTTGCGTGCAAAGCCGTCAATTTGCCCAAAAAGGCCGTGGAAGGCGTTTTGCCGCGAAAAGCACGTTTGGCGAAGGTTTCGAGCACCGCGCGTGCATTCGTCTCACCCGCGGCGAGCACAGGTGGGACGCTCGTTTTGGCATTCGCAGGCACGAGCGGGCCTTCGTATTCGATCCAGTCGATCCACAGCACAGGATCGCGTTGTTTGGCATCGGTGATCTGTCGTGTGCGACCGGGAAGGCTGATGGCTTCTTTTTTGAGCGGACGTTTTTCAAAGAGCACAAACTTGCGCGGGCCGCCGGGGACGATCTTGAATGGCAGCTCGATGATCTCGGGCTTGTCGAGCGTCGCGGTGATTTGTTTGTTCGCGAGGAAGGTGCGGTCGTCTTTGTCGATGGGGCTGGCCTCGACGAAGGTGAGGAAGGCCCGCTCGCTGGGCATGTCCGGCACGCGGCCGATCTTCGCACGCATCACGTAATCGCCTGAGGCGAGGTCGGCGGGCATGTCGATGGCGTATTCGCAGGTTTCCTGCACGGTGTTGTCGAGAAAGAGTCCCGTCTTCGACAGCGGTCGGTCGAGGTATTGCTGGAACCAGCGGTTGTTGCTGTCCCACACGACCTTGGCGAACTCCGCGTGCGATTTGTCGGTGAAGTCGAACTCCTTCAGCTGCTTCTCATCGCCGCCCGCGGCCTTCCACTTGCCGTATTGCTCGTTGAGATACATGAAGCGCAAATGCCCGCGCTCCACCTCCGCGCGGCGCTTCTCCGGCTCGATGTGCTCCACTTTCGCGATAGCCGTTTGCGGCGCGAGCGGGCCTTCCCACTCTACCCAATCAATCCAAAGCGCCGATGGAGGTCCGACACCGGTCTCCTTCTGCGCCGTCGTGAAAAGCTCGTGATCCAGCTTCACATCGCGCTTCTCGCGCAGCACAAAGGTGCGCGGACCATTCGCGGTGATGCTCACGGGCACTTCGATGACCTGCGGCGCATCGGTGCTGCCGCTGATTTGAAAGGTCTGCATCAACGTGAAGTCCTCGCGCTCCTCCGGCTTCATGCGGCTGCCGAGCGCGACGAAGTGCCTCTCCTTCGGTGTGCCTTTCACGGCGCCGATGTGGAAGCGCAGCTTGTATTCGCCCGGCTCCGCCTTCTCGATTTCATGCTTCGTCTTCAACCAACCCGAAGGCTGTTCCGGCGGCAGCGTGATGACCTCCTCGGTGTGCACGTTGTAGATCGTCAAATAGGAGCCGGTCTTCGTCAGCTGATCATTCAGGTAGCGCTCAAACGTCGGCCCGTGCTGCTCGAAGCCACGGATGCGAAACTTTGCCTCCTGCTCGTCTGGGATGCCCTTCTGCGGCTGCTTGGTCTCCATGAACTTCTTCGCAGCCTCGTAGCCGCCTTTGAAGTAGCCATTGTAAGTGCCGCCGACCATCGCGTTCGCATGCAACTCGACCTCGCGGCGCTCCTTGATCATCTTTGTCAAAGCGGGCGCACTCGCACCGGCCACCTCGATCCAGTCAATCCACAGCGCGAACTCCGGTCCGATGCCGTTGCGCTGCTTCGCCTCGGCAAAGAGGCGGCTGGCAGCGGCGTCGGAGTCGTGTGAACCGCGCTCGCGCAGCATGAAGAGGCGCACCTTGGACTCGGAGAGCTTCAGCGGTATCTCCAGCGTCTGGGGACTATCCGGCGTTCCAGTGATCTCATGCGTGCTCATCACCGTGCACACACCACTGGGGTCCTGCGGACCAAACTCCATGAAGCGGCGCTCACGTGGAATGTCCTTCGCGACTCCGGTGCGGATTCGCACGACGTAGTCTCCGGCGGGCCATTCGGAAGGGATCTGGAAGATCTGCCGATTGTTCACATAGGCATCATCAATGGTCAAAAAGGTGCCGGTCTTGGTCAGCGGGTGCTCCACATACGCACGGTGATGCGGCACGAAGTGATTCCAGTCGCGTCGGCCCATTTGCTCGGCGTGAACCGCGTCCGTGAACCCAAAGGTGGCTGGCGATGGAGCCGACTTGAGGCTCGCCCACTGGCTGTGCAGCGCATTCGCGTCGTTTGGCTTCTCTTTGCGGATCTTCGCAACAAGAGCCGCGTTCTCCGGCTTCGCAGCGGCGACTTCGACAGCCGCCGTCCATTTCAGATAACGGTCACGCGCATCGGTCCGCTCACGCAGACCTTTGATGATGCGTTCCTTGTTGTTCTCGGCCTCGATGTGAACCTTGAGTTCTTTCGCCGGCACCGGCGCGATGAAGCGCGCAAAATGTTCATCCAACGCCTGCCGACCGAGCGCGAGGTATTGCTCAAACTGATCGCTCGACATGAAAAGCGACGACCCCACCGTGTCGAACGTGCCCGCGCCGCCATCGGCAGGCAGTTCGTTCACACGCAGGTCCACGCCGAGTAGATCGCGGATCGTGTTCTTGTATTCCCGCCGGTTCAGCCGCCGCATGGTGATCTTTCCGCGGGAATCACTCAGGCGCCCACGCGCTGCCACAAGCGTGCGGGAAAGATCATCAAGGAAATTCGTCTTCTCTACCGCCTGCGGCTGCTTCTCGTCCTCAGGCGGCATTTCGCCCGAGTTGATCTGGTTGAGAATCTTCTGCCACCGATCCGCATTTTCCACCGAGTCGAGCGTGAAGGAAACATCATCGAGCCGCAGTTTTCCCTTCTGCTTCTTCTCGTTGTGGCACTCGATGCAGTAGTCTTTGAAGAAGACGCGATGCTTGTCGTCAAGGCTTGCATGCGGAGCGTCTGCGGCACGCGAAGGCAGTATCGAAATCAACGACAATAGTAGAGCAGCAAATGATCGCTTCATTAAAACAGGCGCGAAGTGTTACGCGATCAATTCCTTCACCTCGCCCGTGCTGTCGCCGTGGCGTTCAGCCTCCACACCGATGCCGTGTAGCATCGTGAGCCACACGTTCGCGAGCGGTGTGTCTTTTGGCAGCACGAGATGCTGGCCGAGTTTGAGCTTGGCGGCTCCGCCAGTGAGCAAAGTCGGGCAGTTGTCGAGGTAATGGATGGTGCGGATGTTACTGCCATACGCGAGCGCGACGTGATCAAACAAACACGTGCCATCGGCCTCCTTCGTGGCCTTCAGCTTGTCGATCAAACCAGCGAGCAGTTCGCTCTGTGTCGCGTCACGCTTCTGCGAGGCCGCCATGCGATCGCCTGGGCTGTAGTGACTCATGTCATGCGGCGCGACTTTTAGCGCGAGGCTCTGCAACAAGGTGCCGACGGGCTGGCGATAGGTCAGCACGCGTGTGCTGTCGGTCTGAAGCGCGGCGACGATGAGGTCATACATCACCTTGATCTCTTCCTTGCCTGCAAGACCGGGTTTTGGCTCGGATACCGGCGGCTTGGATTTGGGCACGCTGAGCCATTGCTCGTCCTTGCCAACTCGCACCTCGATGTCGCGGATGCTTTGGAAGTATTCGTCGAGCTTGTCGGTGTCAGTCTTCGTGAGGCCCGTCTGCACGCGTTTCGCATCCTCAAGCACGGCATCAAGCACGCTGCGCTTTTGTGCGAGCATGGCCTGACGTTCGCTCAGCGGCGTGGTTTCATTCGAGAAGAGGCGATGAAACGCGGTCACTGGATTTTCGAGTCCCGCCATCGGTTTGCCGCGCACATCCCAGGCCATCGACAAACCGGGTCCGTGGCCCGAGTTCGCCACATCCGGCGTGTTGAGCTGGATGGAGGCAAAGCGTGTGTCTTTACCCAACTGCGAAGCAGCGACCTGATCCGCGCTGATGCTGTTGTGAAAGCTCTGCCCAGGCTCCGCATAGCGGTTCGCCCCCGTGAGCCAGAACGTGCTGCCCCAGTGCGCTTCGTTGGTGAATTTGTTGGTGCAGCCCTGAACCACCGTGATGTCCTTCTGATGCCGGGCGAGCGGTTTCAGACCTTCTGGCAGTTCCCACACGGCACCAGTTTTTTTCACATCCGGGAACCACGTTTCATTCGTCACTCCCCAGCCAAAGCCGAGGAAGACAAGGCGCTTCGGTGGTGTGGCGATCTTGGTGGCGGCGAAGGCCTTGAATCCGATGGACTCGAGCGCTGGCAAGGTAATCAGCGCGGAAGTGCTGCGGAGGAACTGGCGGCGGTTTTTCATCCTATGGGTTCGGCTCGTGTGAATGGATCGTGTGGGCTTCGGCGTGTCGTCGGGGTTCAATCCGCGAGCGGCTTGATGAAGATGTTCTTGTATGTCAGCGGCGAGCCGTGGTTCTGGAAGCCGATGGGGCCCTTGTCCTTTTTGCCCCAGCTTTTCGCGAATGCATCGAGTGTCTTCTCGCCGTTCAGGAGCACGGTGATGACGCCTTTCTCGACGCGGATTTCGAAGTGGTTCCATTCGCCAGCAGACTTTGCGGCGCGCTTGAGCGGCGGCTGGTCGGGGTAAAGGCCGCCTGTGGTGCCGTTCCACATCGGGCGCGGTTCCTTGTCGGCATCGTTGATTTCCACCTGCGTCGCACCGCCGCGGAGGAAGACGCCGCTGTTGCCGTTGTTCGGCACTTTCCAGTCCACGAGCAGCACGAAGTTCACGAAGTCTTCCGTGTGGAAAAGATCCGTGCCTTTGCCGTCATAGACGAGTTCGCCGTCCTTCACGCTCCAGTGCGTGGGCGGCTGTTTTTTTTCGGTCCAGCCTGTGAGGTCTTTGCCACTGAAAAGTGCGCGGAAGCCCTCGGGTGGCACGTTGTCGGCGGCGAAGGCGATGTGGCTTGCGAGAGTGAGGGCAAGGAGGATGTGACGGATCATAGGATTGTTGGAGTCGTGGTGCGATGCGCACTTCACTTCGCGCCGGCTTGCAGCCACGCGATGAGGTCGGCGACTTCGTCCGGATGGCAGGTGTTGATGAGGCCTGGGGGCATGAGGGAAACGGGGGAAACCTCAACTTTTTGAATGTCCTTTCGCGCAAAGCTGCGGACATCGGAAGCGGTGAAAATGTTTTCCTGAATCTGCAAGGAGTCGGGGCCTTCGTTCACTTTGCGACCCACAAACACATCACCGTTTTTCATCGTGACCTGTGTGGTGCCGTATTGGTCACTGATGGTCTTGCTCGGCTCGGTGATGTTCTCGATGAGCTCACGCACGCCGAACTTCTGCGCTGAGAGCGTGAGGTCGGGTCCGACCACGCCGCCCTCGGTTTTGAAAAGGTGGCACGCAAGACAGCCGGTCTCGCGGAACAAGGTCTTGCCGCGCTCGATGTTACGCTTGCCCTTCAGCAGCGGCTCCACTTCGGCGGCGAGTTCGTCGGTGCTCCAGTTTTTCACAAACAGGCGTGAGGCCACTGGCGGCGCGGGCTGCACCTCGGGCGGAGCGCTCAGCACTTTTTCGAGCGCGGTCTTTTCCTCAGGGGTGAGCGAGGCGATGGCGTCGTTGCGGATGTCAGTGATGAACTTGGCGAGGTTGCCCGCTTTGTTGAACTCGGCACGCAGGAACCAGCGGAAGTAAATTTCACGGCTGCCTGCCGGCCATCCGCCGGAGACAAGGCGCAAGGCCGCGGCAAAGGCAATCTGCTCCTCTTGAGTGGGGGCCTTTTGGAATAGCGGAAAGAGCTTCTGCGCTGCGAGCGGCGACTTCCAGCGCACGAGGAGCTGCCCGGCCTCGATATTGAAACGGTTGTCGGTCGTCGGCACGGCAGTGTGGAGCTTGTTCAGCAGGGTCGCGCGTGCCGGTGCATCGGGATCGCCGAGTCTGATGGATGCGACTTGCAATGCCCGGATGGCATCGAGTTTGGTGGCGGAAGGTTGTTTGACCAGATCCATGGAGGCGAGCTTTTCAAACACCGCGCTCTTTGCAGAGGCGGTCTCGAGCCGTGACAGCGCCAGTGCGGATTGCACCACAGCATGCGGAGCATCGAGCGAGAGGGCTTGCTTCTGCCATTCCGCGACCGGACGGAACTCGAGTAGTGTCCGGGCTGCGAAACGGATGAAGCGGTCCTCATGCGCGAGATTTGCCAGCGCGAGGTTCAGCGATTCGGTATCCGTGGAGTGATAGTTCTGCTCCAGACGATGCCGCAGCGCGCGCAGTTCACGCGCCTTCGGGTCGCCCTTCGGCGGTGCCTCGGCGGAGCTCTCCTTGCCGGTGTAATAGACGCGGAACAGACCACTGTAGCCCGTGCGGCTGCCGCCGGTGAAATACATGGCGCCGTCCTTCGGATTCACGGCGATGTCCGTCGGCTTCAGCCCGCGCCCCTCGACGAACACCTCCATGTTTGCCGAGTAGCTCGCGCCTTTTTCCTTCATGTGCACCGCGTAGAGCCGGCCATACGTCCAGTCGGCGATGTAGAGTGCCTCCTGGTATTTCACCGGAAATTTTCCGCCGTAGCCGAATGCCACGCCCGTGGGACTGCCCTGCCCGACATTGAGCACCGGAGGCAGCGAGTCTGCATAGTCCTCAGGCCACTTTCCCGAGACACTGCGCCAGCCATACTCCGCGCCGTCCACGACATGACACACACGCGTGGGCCGATACCATGGCGTGCCGAGATCCCACTCCATATCCGCATCATAGGTGAAGAGTTCGCCATCACGGTTGTAGGCGGCGTCATACTCATTGCGGAAACCTTCGGCGATGAGTGTCCACTCTTTGCCATCCGGCGACATGCGGCAGAAGTAGCCCGCCGGAGCGCCAGCCCCGAGCATGAATCCGTGGCCCTTGATCTTCGGCAGAGCGAGGTCGTCCTTCCAAATCGGCGGCACCTGATAGTGCTGATACTCGGTGGCAGCCGTGGCATTGCCACAGACCACGGTGATGCTTTTCCCATCGGGCGAAAGGATCAAGGCGTGCGGGCCGTGATCATTCTGGCCGTGCAGCTTGCGCAGCAGTTCAACCTTGTCGAAAACGTCGTCGCCATCTGTGTCGCGGAGCCGATACACGCCTGAGCCCGCCTCATAGACGCCCTCCTGGCACACCATCACGTAGAGGCTGTCAAAGGCCCACAAGAGGCCGTTGGCGTGGCCGACGGGGAGATTGATGGGTTCGATTTTCGTCGTCTTCGGGTCGCCGCCAATCGCGGGCACGGTCACGCGCACGATCCGTCCACCGGCGTCCGATGCGATGATGCGGCCCTTGCCGTCGAGGCACATCGCCACCCACGAGCCCTCGTCCTCATCGAGCGCGTGGAGTCGCTCGACCTTGAAGCCCTCTGGCACTTTGATGTCCTTCTCCGCCGTCACTGAGGGGCGCAGCGGCACAAAAACATCGCCCTGTGGTGCAGTGGCGTAATCGTGCAGCACCTTCGCGGGCTCGGCCTTCCCATTCACCACCACGCTCCACGCACCGTTCGTCTCCAGGCGCCGCCGCGTGCCATCAATGTCTGCGACGAGCATGCTCATCACCAACGAATCCGCACCACCGCTACTATTCGTCTCAAGCCGCAGCTTGTTCAGGCCCTTCACCGCCTGCTTTTTGAACTCGAAAACTTTAGGCCGCTTCACATCGCTGTGTTCGCCCACGCTCTCGCCATTCAG
>CANJVS010000056.1 GCA_947477755.1 Verrucomicrobiaceae bacterium
CAAAACCCTCTTCATCCGGCTGCTCAACATGACTGAGCCGGATGCGAACGGCCAGCAGACCGCCATCTTCGAACTCAACGGCTACCCGCGTCACACCACCGTGACCAACAAGGCGCTCGCCGTGAACGCTGTCACCAAGACCAAGGCGGATCCCGCCGACCCAACCCAGGTCGGCGCCCCCATGCCCGGCATGGTCGCCAGCATCGCGGTCAGCGTCGGTCAAAAAGTGAAGGAAGGCGAAACGCTCGTGACCCTGGAGGCCATGAAAATGTTCGCCGCCATCAGCGCCCCCGCCGCCGGCACCGTCCAGGAAATCTGCATCAAGATCGGCGACAACGTCGAGAGCAAGGATTTGCTGGTGAGGCTGGGGAAGTGAAGAGCTTTGATTTTAACTTTTGCAATGGAGCGATTGCTGTCGCTCTGCGCAGTTAGACTTCATGGCAGGATCGCATTGCGATCCTGCCTCTTTCTGTCCTCGTCATGGCTCGCGCTGTGAGGAAATTTCTGCCCCATGTGACTATGGATGGGGCACCGCGCTTTTCCTTGCGCTTGGCTTCAAGATTCAAGCGTTCGCCAGCGTTTTATCTCCTGTCGAGCAATGTTGGAATGAAGGAACCTACCCAGTGAAAAACTCATCACGCATCAAGGCTCAAGCCCTCTCCGGATCTTTCCGGATCTTCACAGGAGCCAGGTTGGCGGCATGCCTTTTCGCGGCTGGATCACTGAGCGGGAATATTTCCGGGCAGGATGCTGGCGGGAGCACGAAGGCAGTTCAACCCAAACAACCGGCAGTCGCCGCAGCGCCCTCAGCCGCTGAACTTGAGGCAACGGTCACAGCTGCCCGCGAACGCGCCAAACTGCTGCATGATGTTTACTCGACCACGCTGGACGCGATCCATCATCACTATTTCAGGCGGGATGACTCCGTCATACCAGCCCGGGCAATGGAAACTGTTTTTGAGGGAATGGCCGGGCTGTCGGGGAGCATGGCAAACTGGATTTCTGTGAACACTCCTGCCATGAGCACCGATCACAAACCAAGAACGGAGTTTGAAAAGACGGCTGCGGCCGAAATTACCGCCGGCAAGGAAGCCTATGAACTGGTCGGAAAACATTTTTACCGCCGGGCCGCCCGGATTCCGCTGGGAAGCAATTGCATCGGCTGCCATGCCGGAATGCTGGCGACGACCAACAAGTCGCCGAGTTGGGCCGCGTTGGTGATCAGCATTCCCCTCCATGTGGAGAAAAAGTGATCCAGTCTCTCAGCCCGGAATTTTTCTGCCCTTGGCTGGTGAGGAGGATCCCTGACTTGTTGAGCTTTTGACTGGAAAGCGGCAAATCACCGAAACTCCACCCCGGCGCCCGGACAGCAACTCCAGCGTTCCGCCGATAAAGTTAGCACGATAGCCCATCACTCGAACACCGATGCCGCGTGCTTCACCACTTTTGCTTTTCTTGAATCCGATTCCGTCGTCCTGGATTTTCAACACGCACCCATCGCTTCCATGCCGCTGAAGTGAGAGAGTGATGTTCTTTGGATTTCCGTGCCGCACAGCGTTGTTCACCGCTTCCTGGGCGATGCGGTAGATGTGCGTCTCCTTTTCCATATCATTGAGCTGAATCGCTGAATCCACCTCCAAGTTGCAGTTGAGACGGTGATTGATCCGGATCGTGTCGGCCAGCAGTTGCAGGGCTCCGCCAAGCCCACGATTCTTTACCGCCATAGGCGACATGCTGTGCGAAATCTGACGCACCTCCTGGATCCCGGCTTGAACGAGTTCACGGATACGCATGGCCTGCAGTTTTTGATCCCCGCAGAGTTCACCCTCAAGCATCTCAGCCAGTGAGGCCAGACCCGTCATCGTCTGACCCACACCATCGTGCAGATTGTGCCCGATGTGTGCCTGCTCCTCCTCGGAAATTCTCAAAATCTCCTGCTGAAGCTGGCGCCTCTCGGAAAGGTCCGTTCCAGTGACAATGATCCGGTCGGCAACGTCGTTCGGAGTTCGCGTGCTGATGCTGGTCAGCTCGACGTAGCGCAACGAGCCATCCTTGGCTCTGAGAGTGGCCTCTCTTGGCGGGTTCTCCTGCCCTTTCAAAACCCGCACCAATCTTTCCTGGGTGCGCATAGTCTCAGCGGCATCCATGATCCCGGCATCCCATGGAGTGCGGTTGATCAGTTCTGAGCGTCGGTATCCGAGCATTTTCAGCGTTGCATTGTTCACATAAATCATGCGCCCCGCATGATCGAGGAGCACAATGATGGCGGAGGTGTTGTTGATGAGGGTTTCGTTGAAACGCAGTTCCCTCAGGTAGTTTTCTTCAGCCTTTTTGCGCGCACTGATGTCCTGAACGATGGCCAGCACGCCCACCGGATTGCCATCGGGTCCTCTCAAGAGAGAGCCGCTCACATTGGCCCATACAACCGTGCCATCAGGGTGCACATAGCGTTTCTCCAGATTGAACTCATTGATCTTTCCTGCCTTGAGTTTCTCATAACTCTCGAGGCTGGCTGGCAGATCTTCGGGATGAGTGATGCCGGCGAACCCGGTTGCCAGCAAGTGCTCCTTCGATCGCCCCAGGATGGTGCAGTATTTTTGATTGATTTCGATGAAATGTCCGGTGGTGAGATCAACGGAACCCACTCCGACCGCCGCCTGATCAAAGATGGCCCGCAGCCGCTGCTCTCTTTCACGCAGTGCGTCCGTCGTCTGCTTGCGCAGTGTGATGTCAGACATCGCGCCCGTGATGCGGAGTGGCCGTCCTTGATCATCCCCTTCGGCCTGTCCACGGATGTGGAACCAGCGATAGTTGCCGTTTTTTGTACGCAGTCGGATCTCGACTGCATAAGGAACAAATCGCGTTAGATGCTCCCGGCTTGCAGCCTCAACGACGGCCAAGTCATCGGGGTGCAACCGATCGTAAAACGCGATTTTCCTGTCGCTGGGCAGTTCATCGTCCGCAAAACCCAGCAACTCCTTCCACCGCGGTGAGAGGTATGTTTTTCCATTGATGATGTCCCACTCCCACAGGCCGTCCTTGGTCGCTCTCACCGCTCTGACATAACGGGCCTCGCTTTCGCGCAGTGCCTGCTCGGCCAATTTGCGCGCGGTGATGTCGAGATTGAACCCGAGAATACCTTCAATCTCGCCACCGACCCGGTAGGGAGCGACGGTGTTTTGCACCCATGAAGATTTGCCATCGATGTCATACTCGACCTCACCCACCACGATCTCTCCAGCAATGGCGCGGCGGTTGTTGCTGAGCCAGATATCGAGAGTGTGAGTAGCGATGTCGGTCTCTTCAGGTTTCTTGCCCTGCAAATCCCCCCAGCGCTCGACAACTGCCTGATTCTGCAGAATGCAGACGCCGTCACGATTGCGAATCCAAAATTCAAAAGGAGCATTATCCAAGGCTCCTCTTAAAAGGCTCTCGGCACGCTGCAAAGCATCCTCCGCGTTCTTGCGGGCGGTGACGTCAATGGACACACAAGCAATCCCTTGGATCGTTCCGTTCGGGTCGCGCAGTGCTTCGACTGATAGGTCGTAGAATGCGACCTTGTCCATGCGTGTGATCTGGACTTCCGCCCTGGCTGTCACGCCTGTTCTCAAAACACTTTGTTTGATCCTGGTTAGCTCAGCAGCTTCTTCGGCAGTGACTACATCAGCGTCTGTTTTCCCAATAATATCATCGGGATTGAATGCCTCGCGAGGGTTCCAAATCCACGTGTATTTCAGGGTCTTGTCCTGATGGAAGACAACGATCGGTGAGTGAGTAAGCGACAGCCTGAAACGACCTTCCGCTTCCTGCAGTGCTATCTCCGCATTCTTGCGGGTAGTGATGTCGTGCACGATGCCAAAAAGACGGATTGCCTTTCCCTTCTTATCAAAGGTGGGAGTGATCGCCACCTCGCCAATTCGTGCGCCCGTTGGATAAACAGAGGTCTCTTCCCAGCGCACCGTTTTCCCCGTTTTGATTGCTTTGCGATAATTTTTCAGCACCAACGTGCAGGAAGGCTCCGGAATGACATCCTGAACGAGTTTGCCAACGATCTGATCGCTCCTGAGACCGGTTACTTCCAGAAAGGCCCGGTTCACCGAGCGAAAGCGAAACCTCCCGCGAGGCTCAATACCAATGCTGAACAAAACGCCGCTGATGTTCTCAATGAAAGACGCAAGCTCCTCCGCACTGTCCTCCGGTTCCTTTTCTTCACTCCACCGCTTCAGCGTTTGAACGGCTTTCCCCACAGGCGATTTGGCGGCAGTTCTGGATTTGCCCACGCCTCTCCGCTCCGTGATCACGGTTTGCTTGGTTGCTCTACGCGAAGCAGTCTTGTCCTCAGCTTGTGCGCCCTTCATTTTGTTTGTCCAATGTCATCTGTCGTTTTCATCGACTCCTGTATGCCTATTGGATTGCCACACCACTCTGACTGGTTTCTCGATGAATGAAAACAAAAAGCACCGCTAGATTGCGCAAAGCTCTGCTCGGCGCATCACGGCGCATCAAATAGAAACGGAGCCAATTGCTTGGCTCCGCTCTGAGTGGATCACCAATGATCCGATGATTATTTGTTCTTCTTCTCGAACTTGGCTTTGCACTTCTCACAGCAGAAGGCGACGGTTTTGCCGTCTTTACCCTTGGCGGTGATGCTGGCGTCAGCGTCTTTGCCGCTGATTGGGCACTTGTCAGCAGCCATAGCGGCGGAAGCGAAGGAGAGGAGGGCGATGGAGAGGAGTGTTTTCATGGGTGTGGTGGTTTGTTGAGTTGATGACATTCCGGCGAAAATCACCGGAATGATCGGCATAACGTACAATTCAGTCTCTTTCTTGTCGATGATTTCAGGAAATCATCATCTGGCCAAAATCACCTGTTTCAAACGAGCTCCGGCATGGCCTGCCAGCCATCCACGAGATATTGAGGACGTCCAGATAGGTCATTCAACGTGGCCTTGTGAGGGTCGATGCCCATGAACTGGTAGAGCGAGGCAAACACTTCACCGAAGTGCACACCGCGCTCGACGGGTTCACCACCGAGGCGGTCGGTGGCACCGATCACCTGCCCTGTTTTGAAACCACCACCAGCGAGCAGTGCCCCACCGACGCGCGGCCAGTGATCACGCCCGCCCTGCGCATTCACCGTCGGCGTGCGGCCAAACTCACCCCATGCAACCACAGCCACATCTTTGTCCAAGCCGCGATCATGAAGATCCTGCACGAGAGCGCTCATGCCCTGATCAAAAAGCGGCAGGTGACGGAGCAACTGTGGGTAGTTGCTGTCATGGAAATCCCAGCGGCCAAAGTTCAGCGTCACCACTCGCGCTCCAGCTTCGACCAAACGACGCGCGGTGAGGAAATGCTCCAGATTCATCGGCGCACCGTCACCATAATTCTTGGGATCACCCTTGCCGTAGCGCTCGCGGGCTTTGGCAGGCTCTTTGCTGATGTCGAGAGCGTCCAGCAGCTTGCTGGAGGTGAGCACATTGAAGGCCTGCTGATTGAAGGAATCCATCCCCTCAACCAAACCCGAGTGATCCAGGTCACGGCGGAATCGATCAAAGCCGGTCAGGAGCGCACGACGATCATCCATGCGGCTCATGGAGATGTTGTTCAGCTTCAAATCCTCAACTCCCGCGCCGTTCGGGCGGAAAGCCGAATGCGATGTCCCAAGATAGCCGGGGTGACCAGGCGATCCGTAGGGTGGGTGACCGGCCTTTGGAGCCAGTCCGATAAATGCGGGTACTGCCGGATCTCCATGCCCTTTCAGCCGGGAGACAACCGCACCGAGTGATGGAGGGTCTGAGGCGCGACCCGTTGGCGCACCGCCACCATTGGGCGGCGGCGGACGTCCCGTGTAACAAATGAAGGAATCATGCGCCCCATTGGGTGATCCATACATGCTGCGGATCGGCACCAGTTTGTCCATCATCCTGGCCAGTCGCGGCGCATGTTCGGAAATCTGAATGCCCGGAACATTGGTCGAAATCGGTTTGTAGGGACCGCGAATCTCAAGCGGAGCATCCATCTTCAAGTCCCACATGTCCTGATGCGGCGGAGCCCCACACAGGTAGATCATGATGATCGATTTGAAGCTGCGCCCTGTTTTTGCCTCGGCCTCCGCTTTCAAAAGATCAGGCAGTGAAACACCACCCATCGCCAGACCGCCAATGCGCAGGAAATCACGCCGCGAATGTCCGTCGCAGAATTTGCCATGAGAATTGCCAGAGAGAGTGAGCATCGCTAACCTACGCCTGCATGCGCAGGAATCTTGCCAGCAAGAGCCATGATCCATGCAGCCGAATCAGCCACCAGCCATCTTCGCGAGAATGCTGGTCCGCCGATGCTGATCAAGAGCGGCAATAATCTCGGCTCGGACTTCCTCAAACTCTGGCAACCGCGAAACATGCCGCTCCGCCACACGCAGCAAATGCCAGCCGAGCTTGGTTTCGATCGGTCCGCTGATCCGGCCGACCTCCAGTCTCTCAACCGCCTGGATGAAATCGATGGGCATGCGGATCGCCGTGACCCAGCCGAGATCACCACCGCGATGCTTCGTGCGCTCATCTTCAGAATAGTTCAGCGCGAGTTCGCCAAAGTCTGCGTCTCCACGGGTCAGCCTTTCGTGCAGGGCCCGGATCTCTGCCGTGCGATCCGGTTTCTTCGGGTCATGCCGTGAGAGAAACACATGCGCCACGCGATAGCGGGCCGGAATGCGCAAAGACTCGGCATTCTGCGTGAACCAGGCCCGCGCTTCAACATCCGTGACGGGCGCTGCAGTCTCTAGCAATTGCTTCTCAAGCCAGGCCGAGTCTAACAAGTCATCATGCAATTGATGTTTGAACCTCTGCTCGGTCTGGCCCTGCAAAGCCAGGCGTCCGGTACGATCCATTTCACCTTTTTCAAACTGCCGCTGCCACACATCAAACTCCGCCTGCACAGCACCCTCAATCTCTACTCCGAACTCGGCGGGGCGTGATTCTCTGAGCCTCCGGTTGGCGTTCAGGGCTTCACTGACCGCCTCAAGCGTGGTTTGCTGATCGCGGAACCGGGCGTCTCTCCAGGCTGCCTGAAGCTGCCCCGCATGCATCCCGCAGGAGATCCGCCACCAGCATGCAGAGACAGCGATGGCCAAGATGAAAAGGATCCAGATGCCTGCTTTCATGGGGAGATGCAGGACAGGACGCGCTGCGTGCGCTCCGCATGTTTCAGTTTCCGCATGGATTCGACATCCGTAAAAAACCGCTCCAAATCACCGCCATACCGCTTGAGCAAGGCTTCAAATCCAGGCAGCAAATCATAGTAGGTGGAGAGAGTGGCCAGACGGGCGTTGTTCACTGGTTTCTTGAACCAGCGGTCAATTTTCAAAGAACCTCCGAAGCGCTGATCGAGAATCTCGGCGCGCTTCCTGAAGCGGGCGAAGACCGCCTTCTTTTGCAGAAGCTCCGCCTCCCGAGACCTGTAAGTCAGTGCGTAAACCTTCTTCAACTCATCCCGCGTCTGCAGAGCCAGCTTCACAAACTCACGCTCCACCCGCAGTTCCTTTTCATACTGCGCCAACTCCTTGAGCCGACCATTTGCCCGCAGCCAGCGGCGTGCGCCTTCCTGGCCCACGGCGGTGGCGAAGGCCTCGTTAAAATCGGTGTCACCGCGCAAGTAGAGGCGCTGATGGGTCAGTTCATGAAAGATCAACTCCGCCAGATCTGCGTCATCACGCCCGATGAAGGTGTTCAGCAGGGGATCACGTAAAAAGCCCAGAGTCGAATAAGCGGCGACTCCCGACACGAACACATCATTGCCTTCGGCCCTGATGCGAGCAGCTTCCTGCTGCGCCAGCGACTCCTTGAAAAAGCCCCGGTAGGCGAGTTTACCGATCAATGGATAACTCCACTTTTTTGGCTCAACGCTGAATTCGGGTGCGGCAAACACGACCCACACAGCGTGACTTCGTCCCAGGTCCGAGTACCGGTCATACTGGCCTTTGGCAGGCAGGTGCAGCTCCTTTTCCGCAAAGCCCAGAACACCGGCCACCGTGTTTAGTTTCTGCTTCAGTTTTGGCTTCGTCTGTGGCGAGGCGAGTACTTGAGCGACCGGCCGTGCTTTGCGCAGAATCTCCGCCTGTCCGCCCAGCGCCTGGCTGTAAAAACGCAGCGTCGAGCAGGAGCTGAGACTCAAGCAAAGCAATCCTGCAAAACTGGCATGTCGTCGGTTCATGACTCTTTTCTCATCGCTCACAAGAAATCCTGTCCATCCTTAAAATCCTGTTCATTTTACCAGAGCATTTCTCCCTTCGCCACCAACCATGTCTTTCATCCACGACGATTTCCTGCTATCCACAGCCGCCGCGCGCCGCCTCTATCACACATTCGCCAAAGACGAACCGATTCTGGATTACCACAATCATCTGCCGCCAAAGGACATCGCGCAGGACCGGCAGTTTAAAAACATCCACGAAATCTGGCTGGAAGGTGATCACTACAAATGGCGTGCCATGCGCTGCAACGGCATCGCTGAACGCCTGATCACCGGCAACGCATCGCCCCGCGAAAAATTCCTCGCCTGGGCGGCCACCGTTCCGCAGACGCTGCGCAATCCGCTCTACCACTGGACACATCTCGAGCTGAAACGCTACTTCGGCATCGACACCCTGCTCAATGAAAAGACCGCACCGGCGATCTGGGAACAGACCGAAGCAGCCCTGGCCAGCCCTCAAATGAGTGTGCGCAACATCCTGCGCTCCCAGAAGGTGCGCGCTCTCTGCACCACGGACGATCCGGCGGATGATCTGACCTGGCATCAGCAATGCGCGGCGGATGGCTTTGAAATCGGGGTCTATCCAACTTTTCGTCCGGACAAAGCCTTTGCGATCGTTGACTCCGATTCCTGGAATGCCTGGTGTGACCGCCTCGGCGCAGCCGCCAATGTGGAGGTGAACAGCCTGTCCAATCTCCTGCTCGCGCTGGAAAAACGCCACGATTACTTCCACAGCATCGGCGGACGCCTCAGCGACCACGGACTCAGCCACGCGTTCTTCCACCAGGACGCCGAGAAATCTGCTGACAGGATTTTCAATCGTTACCGTGGTTCCACGGTAAGAAAAATTTACCCGGAAGACATCTCAACCCTAGCCACGGCCGTCATGCTCCACGTCGGCCGCATGAACGCTACGAAAGGCTGGACAATGCAGCTCCATCTCGGTGCCATCCGCAACAACAACAGCCGGCTTGCCCGCGAGATCGGTGCGGATGTCGGCTGCGACAGCATTGGCGACTGGCCGCAGGCTGAAAACCTCTCACGCTTCCTCGACGCGCTCGACACGGAAAACGCACTGCCCAAAACAGTGCTCTACAATGTGAACCCACGTGACAACTACGTCTTTGGCTCCATGGCCGGCAATTTTGCCGATGGCACCACTCCGGGCAAAGTGCAGTTTGGTTCCGGTTGGTGGTTCGTGGATCAGAAAGAGGGCATGGAATGGCAGATCAATGCGCTGAGCAATCTGGGGCTGCTCAGCCGCTTCATTGGCATGCTCACCGACAGCCGCAGTTTCATGTCCTTCCCGCGCCACGAGTACTTCCGCCGCACGCTCTGCAACCTGCTCGGCAGCGACATCGAGGCCGGACTCCTGCCCGATGATGACGCCCTTGTCGGCAGCATGGTGAAAAACATCTGCTACGCCAACGCGAAGGCTTATCTGGGACTGGCCAAGTCCTGATCCAGCGGACGGCCAGCCCGGCTAAGATTTCCACTTGATGCCGCAACCGGTGCTTGATCTCTGAGTCTCCATCAGTGGCTCGTCAGCCAGCATTCGACGCACGGCTTCATGCATGTCGGCACCATTGACAGGCTCTTTGTTATTCGGACGCGATGAATCATACTGCCCACAATAGGTGAGTTTCAACTCGCCATTGAACAGATAAAAATCCGGGGTGCAGGCCGCCGAATAAGCACGGGCCACGCTTTGATCGGCATCAACCAGGTAGGGGAAATCCCACGCATGAATCGAGGCGAACTCGATCATCTTGTCCGGCGCATCCGCGGGATACCTTCCGGTGTCGTTCGAGTTGATGGCGAGGACGCCGATTCCCTGCCCTTCAAGTTCTTTGGCAAAACCGGCTAGAGCAGAGGCCAAATGCACCACGAAGGGACAGTGATTGCAGACAAACATCACCATCAAGCCGCGCGGACCGCGCACGTCATCGAGCGCATGCATCCTTCCATTCGCATCAGGGAGTTCAAATTCAGGTGCATGGGAGGAAATCGGCAGGATTCTGGAGGAAGGTGTTTCGGCCATGTTGTATGGAGGTGGATGCGTGAAGATGGTTAGGCTGCGCCAGAATTTGCGAATGATCGAGGTAATAAATCCCGGGAATTCAGGCGCAATCCGTCTCGACCATGCAGCACGTTCCCTGGGATATTTCAAAAAGAATGTTTGCTATTACCCGGATCACGACGACAAGGACGGTGCAAGTCAACCTGGTTAGGGCCATACGAAGCTGCTCATCAGGTGATTCTACGGATTCGGTGGTGTTCTGAAATCCGAGACCGGAGCTTGTTACTGTTCTAACCTGGCTGTCTGCATTTAAGACAACGTTATGAATACCAAAATGTATGTGGGCAACCTGCCCTTCACAGCCACTGAAACTGATCTCCGTCAGCTCTTCTCCGACTTCGGCTCTGTGACCGA
>CANJVS010000057.1 GCA_947477755.1 Verrucomicrobiaceae bacterium
CGGGTGTTGCAGAGTTGAAGACCCGGCAGTTGTAAGAACCGGTGTCGAGTGAGCTGACGGAATTGATGACGTAGGTGGCCGTGTTGGCTCCGATGATGTCCGTCGTGCCTTTGAACCACTGGTAGGTGAGTGGAGCTGTGCCATCAGCGGTGACCGTGAAGGTAACCGTGGAGGAGAGGGCGACAGCACTGTTGTTCGGGTTGCGGTTAATCTGCACGTTGGTGACGGGATTACCCACGGCAAGCGGGACGGCGGCACTCTCAAGGGGCATGGTGGTCAGGCTGTTGGAAACGGCGACTTTGTAAGACCCGCTGTCCGAACCGATGGTCGAAGGAATGGTGTAGGTCTGAGAGGTGGCGCCGCCAATCGCGACGTTATCCTTCTTCCATTGATAAGTCAGTGGCGCAGAGCCTGCCGTCACGGTGGCGGTGAAGGTGACGCTGGTGCCCACGGCGATGGCGGCATCGGCTGGCAGGCGGGCTGCGGTAACGGCGGTGACCGGGACGCGCAGGATGATGTGTGCCGCATTGCTAAACGCTGCCAGCGAGCCGTTGGAGGCGACGCAGACATAATCTCCCGCGATTGCAGCGCTCATGGAGGTGATAGTTAGACTTTGGGTGTTTGCCCCGCTGAATCTGGCATCGCCAGTGGTTGGGATGGTGGCTCCATTGAGCTGCCACTGGTAGATCAGAGTTCCAGGTCCGCTGGCTGCGGCTGTGAGTGTGGTGGAGGCACTGACATCCAATTCACGACCCAGCGGATGAGTGGTGAAGGTGACGGCAGGAGGAATAAGCGCAACCTTGCCTGAGCGGATGGGTGATTTGGTGATGCTCGGCAAAAGCTCAGGCAGGAGGAAAAAGCCTGCGCCGCGCGGCGGGGCATAGGGTGACAGTGCCGGGATCAGCAATCCCTGAAAAGCTGTACGGCGTGTGATGGCTCCGTCGGTGAGATCAAAAGTGCCGGTGAAGCTGCCGGTGGCGGGGACAATGGTCAGGCTTACTTTCGAACTGTTGGTTGGGGGAAATACAGGTTTGTTGGTGCCTGGCAGAGTGACGGTGATGTCGGGATTGGCGGTACCCAGCCCTCCCTCGCTGAAATCAATGGTCAGGTTGTTTGCCAGGTCGGGAATGCCGAGAACGATCTTGTTCGTGCCGGGTGCAAAATAGGAGGTTCCGAGAGCTTTGAGCGTGACGGCTGGGAAGCCGGCTTTGTAATTGCGTTCGGCGGCGGATGTCTGGGCGTCTTTAATCCAGCGGATGTTGCCCTGAACACGCACCGGCTGGCCGATGCCTGAGATGACGTCCATCCCGAGAATGCCGCTGAATGAGCCGGTGTTGCTGTTGAGCATTTGGAAAAAGAGCATCTGGCGTTCACTGCTGATCAGCGTGCTGGCGGTCAGCGGGGTGTTGTCAGCAAGCCGGCCGGTGATGGTGGCGCGACCGGCACTGGAGACGGTGAGGGCGAAGTACCCCGTGCCCTGCGGGATGCTGGCCTGGCCCACATGGGGCGTATCCAGATCCAGCGCGACATTGCAACTGTAGCTGAAAGTGATCGGCCCGGAGTTATAAATGATGCCCTGACCAGACGGACCGGGACGGCGCGTGGCATCCCAGAAAAGGCGGTAGCCGGACACGTTGGTCCCGACGGTTCCATCCGTGATGATTCCGGCAAAATCGCCGCTGGAAGGATCCACCGTGAAGCCGAGTAAAAGAGGGGCGCGGCCACCGGTGCGCGGGAAACTGACCACGCTGTTGTAGGTGATGCCACCATTGCTAGCGACACCGAATACAACACTGCCCGCAGCGCGGAGTGTTTCGGCGCCCATTTGCAGGACGGCGCTGTAGGCGGAATCGTCCGTGATGAGTAGATCGAGACGGCCGCCCTTGTCCTGGTTCAGGGCTGGTGACGGGGCGACACTCCCGACGAAAGCCCCGGTTCCATAGCCAAGCATGGGGCCGATGGTGATGGTTCCTGTAACGGGGTCACTGGTGCCCATGGGGTTCGTGGCCGTGGCGCGCAGGGTGAAGGTGCCCGCCTTGGTCGGCCGTCCCGTGATGCGGCCGGTGACTTTATCATAGCTTAGACCCGGCGGCAGTCCTGTGATGATAAAGCTGGATGGCTGGTTGGATGGCGCGGTGCTGTAAGGGATGTCGTACAAATAGTTTCTGCTGACAAATCCGGCGGGTGGCGCGTTGTCGCCAGTCATGGCGGTGAGTGCCGGGCGGTTGGCGATTGCGAGCTGGATGACACCACTCACCGTGGTGCCGAGACCGCTGAGGCCCGGTGTCGTGATCGCACAGGTGTAGGCGCCACTGTCGGTAAGTACGTTGGCATTAGAGATGACCAGGGTGGCGTCCTGATCGCCGGAGTAGCGGTCGGTGCCTGGAGTAATCGCCTCACCATTTTTACGCCATTGGTAGGTGAGCAGAGGGCCTGCGGCAGGGGCCGTCAGTTTGACCGTGGCACCTGGCTTTTCCACTTGCAGCCGCGTTCGCCTTTCGATGACAAAGACCTGCGCCTCGGTGGTGTCGGCACCGCCGGCGGTGTTGCGGGCGGTGGCATTATAGATGCCGGCATGAGTCAGTGCGGCTGTGGGGATGGTGAGGGTGGACTTGATGCGTCCTGTGGCCACATCAAAGGATGAAGTTTGCCCGGTCACGGTGGTGGTGCCGCGTTTCCAGGTGAAGGCGGGCTGTGGAGAACCCGTGGCTGTCGCTTCGAGTATCAATGCCGCGCCGGCATCGACAAACTTGGAAGGGGGCGATGAGACAATGACCGGGGCGGTGAGCAGACTGAGTCGGGCAGGTGCGCTGGTGATGGTGGTGACGGCGTTGGTGACAGTCACATCATAGAGACCTGCGTCTCCAGCCGCCGCGTGTTCGATGACAAGCGTTGGCTGGGTTTTGCCATCGATTGGCGTGCTGTTACGCCGCCACCGGTAGACGAGATTGGAGCCTGTGGCGGTGACGCTGAAAGTGGCTTTGGCACCGACGACTAAATCCAGTGAGGTCGGCTGCTTGGTGATGACTGGAGTAATGAGGGTGGGATCGACGGTGATCGTGAAACTCTGGGCGACGTTGTTGCCGTCGAGATCGCGGGCGGTGACGTTGACCGTGCGAGTGCCTGCGGCCAAGCCTTTGACGACGAGGTCACTCCCCTCGACGACGACCGAGGCAATGGTCGCGGAAGTGTCATCAATCGTGTAGCTGAAGGTGGGAATCGCGAAGGCATCGGTGATGCGGACGGTTTGATTGAAGGCGAGAGTGTTCGGGACGGATGCGGCATCGACTGGCAGATCGGTGAGGCCTCCGCCATAATTCCCAATGGGCAGTGCGGTGATGGTGTTGACGACACTGCGACTTCCTCCCGTGGCGCTGCTGACACGTCCAAAAGCGGTGAAACCACCATTCTGATTGTCAAGGTTGGCGACGTTGTTGCCGAGGCTGATATAGAAGTCGGTGGTGGCACTGTCGGGATCACCATAGTAGCCCTGGGCATCTGTCACACTGCGGGTTTGCGTGTTGCCGTTGCTGTCGCGGACCAGCGTGCCGTCATTGTTGCGCAGCATGCTGTTGCGCTGCCCGAGTTTGGCGGCTGCGATCGTCCATTGTACATTGGTGATGCCGGGTTCGTTGATGGCAGGAGGTCTGCCGGGCACGCTTTCGAAACCGGTGCCGGCTGAATTGATGCGGGTGGAACCAGCCTGGAGAACAAAGCCAGGTATGTTTCGGTGGAAGAGGACGTTGCGATAATCACCGCCATTGATGTAGGCCATGAAGTTTGCCACGGCCTTTGGGGCGAGAGTGGGAAAGAGCACCAGATCAATGTTTCCCTTGGAGGTTACGAGGCGCACCGCGGCCTCGGTGTCAGCATCAGTAAAGCGTCCGGTCAGGGGAATTCGAGTTGGCTGATTCAAGCCAACCAAAAGGTTGGGAATGGCACCCGCCACAACAGGCAGGGCGGTGGTGGGCATGACGCGGAGAATGAGATTTGCCGTGGCGGTGGTGCCACTGGCATAAACGGCGGTCATCGGGCAGGTGAACAGGCCGGAGACGGTGGGCGTGCCAGTGATTTGGCCGTTACTGCTATTGAAACCAAGACCGGAAGGCAGTCCCGTGACGCCAACCGAGGTTGGTGCCGCAGGTGTGGATGAGGTGGTGATGGAGAATGAAAAACTGGCCCCTTGAGAGATGGGTTGGTAGAGGCGGTTGGTAAAGCCCTCACGCGGCGTGGCGAAGACAACATTGCTGTCCGCGGAATATGAGTTCTCCAGATTGCCCACGGCTCGAACAACAAACTCGTAGGCGGTGCCGATGACGAGCGGGGTAAATGTTGGAGACCCGGTGAGTTCGTTGCCTGTGGTGAAGGAATTGACACTGATTTTTTTGACGTTGTCACGCACGGCCCGGCAGAAATGATAGGAACCAGTGTTTCCGACCGGGCGGCAATACACATTGAAACCGAGTTCACTGCTGGTGTTGTCTTTCCAGGTCAGATCAATCGTGTTGGCGCTGCCTGAGGTTGTGGCCGTCAGCTCGCTTGGGGGACTGAAGGCGGTGGTGCTGACCTGGATGGTGTTGTCAGCAAAATCAGAATAAACCACGGTGTTTGCAGTGCCTGCGGGTGAACCGGCTGGCAGGTAACTGTAAAGAGCCCGGACTCGAAACTCGACCGTGTTGGTCTGGTTCATGGGGGCTGTGACTTCGCTGATCCCAGAACCCACCGTGCCGATGACCTCGAACGGGGGTGGCGCGTCCGCTGTGATCTGCCGACTCTGGATTTCGTAGCCGGTTTCGTTTTGCGAGCGGTCTGTCCAGCGCAATTTCACCGAGTTTTCTCCCGCGAGACTGGCTGAGAGATTGGCCGGCTTGAGTAGCGCGGGGATGGTGAGGTCACCACTGACGGTCATGTTGGTGGCTTTGGTGGAGTCGGTCTCGCTGAGTTTGTTCGTGCGGGTTGCCCGCACACCGAAGCGGTAGGTTTTACCTGGCACCAATTGCAGTTGTTTGACGGGATTACTTGTCCCGATAAGGGATGTTTGGCCTGAGACAGTGGCCGAGGTGATATTGAACGGCACATAGGTGATGGCGTTGTACACCACGGGAGGCGGGGTGGTACCTGCGATCACTTCACCGATGAAGAGCATGTGGTAGAGCTCGCTGTTGTTCGTGTCTGCCCAGGAAATCTGAACTTGGCCGTCATTGAGCACCGGTGTTGCACCGGGTTCGAGAACCGTCATTTGAGCAGTGGCGGTGGCTGGCGGTGCCCAAGTGACCGGGTTGGTTGTGAAATTGGTGTTGGGCACGCGAGCGTTGATTGCCAGGGTGCTGGATTCGGTCGCACTGCCGGTGAATTTCCAAGCAATGACTTGAAACTGAATGTCCGCTTCCACCCGGTGACCGTATTGGTCTTGCGGTATGCCGGTTGAGATCAATGCCGCCGTGGTTCCTGCCCCGAGGCGGGCCATGGTGTAAAAGGCGCCACCTGTGCCGAAGCGTGCGCGGATCTCATAGCCTTCCTCGTCCACGGCATTGTCGTTCCATCTGAGCAGCCAGCTGAAATAAGGAAATGCATCAGGAAGGTACCCGCCGGCGGGCGGGGGGTAGTCTGCGATGGGAGTCTTGGAGTTGTCGTTATTAGGGTAGCCGACGCGGGTGAATTGCAGGCTGCCGTTGGAAGGTGCAGCCGGGGCTGCTGCCATGGCATCTGCAGTCAGGAGAAAGACACTCGTGAATAGCGTGCTGAAGAAGAGTCTGGCGATGTTGCGCGGAGAGAGGGTCATGATGGCTTCAGGCGAATGGAGGCGGGCGGGAATAGGGAGTCTGTTGTGTCACTGTCAATCAAGAGGCCGGGTAACAAGAGACCTGCTGCTCAAGGCTCGACGACGGTTAGAGTGACCGGAGTGAAGGTGACACCAGTGGTCGAAACGATGTTTTTCACGACAACATCGTAACTGCCACTGTTGAGGGTGGTGGTGGACGGGATGGTGTAGGTGGCTGCCGTCGCGTCAGGGATGGCGATCTCGTTTTTTCGCCACTGATAGGTGAGCGTGCCGGTTCCCGTGGCACTGACTTCAAACGTGACGGGAGTGCCGGCGGTGATGGGCTCTCCAGCCGGTGAGCGGCTGATGCTGGTGATGCTAACGGGATTGGCGACACTGAGGTTGACGTTGCTGCTGGCGACACCGCTGGTGCTGACACTGTTTTTGACCAGAACCTGATAGTTACCGGAGTGGGAAACGCTGGCATTTTGGATCGTGTAGGTGCTGCCGGTGGCGTCGGGGATGACCACGCTGTCTTTGCTCCACTGATAAGTGAACGGACCGGTGCCCTGTGATCCGGCGGTGAAGGTGACGGTGACCGCCTGGCTTGAGTCGATGGTGGTTGTGGCGGGGTTGCGGGTGAGGGTGACGTTGCTGACTGGGTCATTCACACTCAGATTTGCCGCGGCACTGGTGATCATGGCGGCACCGTTGCTGATGACGCAATCATACACACCCTGACTGGCTTCGGTGACGGGCGGCGGGCTGTAGCTGGTACCGGTGGCTCCGCTGATGGTGTTGCCGTTTTTGCGCCAGCGATAGCTGAGCGTGCCTTGGGCTGTGCCCACAACGACGCTGAATGTCACGGTGGCTCCGGGATTCACAGTCTGGGAAACCGGCTGGGTGGTGAGGATGATGGCGGCGGGTCGCAGGGCGACCTTGCCTGAATTGATCTGGGATTTGGTCACACTGGGCAGTAATTCAGGCAGCAGGAAATAGCCTGCACCGTACGCTTCGGTCCCGGCGATTTCCGATTGGACGATGACACCGCTGGTATTGGTGGTGGCCGGTGTCGCCGGGATGGCTGGGATGATGAGACCCTGGTAGGTGACGTTGCGGGCGATTGTGCCGTCGAGCAGAGCAAAAGTGCCGGCAAATGCGCCTGTGGCAGGCACGACTGTGAGACGTGTGGTCGCGGGATTAGTGGCAGGATAAACGGCGGCGTTACCAGTGGTTAGGCGGAGCTTGATGTCGGGGTCGCGGGAGGCCCCGTTCAGTTTGCCTTCACTGAAGTCGAGCTGGGCATTGTCAGTCGCATCCGGCAGGCCGAGAACAATGGGGCTCAGGGAGGTGGGCGCGTAATAATTGGTGCCGAGGATGTCGAGGTAGGTCTCTGGAATGCCGGCTTGATAATTGAGCACGGTGGCTGCCTGCGAATCTTTGATCCAGCGCGCCTGGCCTGCCACCCGCAGCTTTCCACCTTCGCTGGCGCTGAGTTTGGTGTCTCCGATGTCAATGGTGGCGAGCAGAGAGCCGGTGTTGGCGTAGAGCATCTGGAATATCAGGGCTTCTCCTGAGATGCCGATGATGGAGCTGCCGGTGATGGTGGTGCCATCGGAGAGGCGGCCTGAGAAGGTGGCCTTGCCGGCAGTGCTCAGAACCATGTTCAGGTAGCCGCTGCCCTGAGGTTTTGTGATCAAGCCCACGTCAGCCTGACTGAGGTTGAGGCCGAGGTTGTAAGCCAGGCTTTTGGTGGTGCTGTCGGCACCATAGACACAGGGGTTCAACGTGGCGTCCCAAAATTGCCTGATGCCATTGATCGCAACTGAGTTGGTACCATCGCTCAGCACGCCGGAAACATAGCCGGAACTGGCATCCACCTCAAAGGCAAGGATGAGGGAAGGCAGCCCCTTCCTCGGAATGGTGATGCGGCTCTGGTAACTGAGGGTGTTCACATCAAAAAGACCGCTGCCCACGCCAAGTGTGCCGGCGGCACTGAGAGTGTCTTTTCCGAGAAGGAGCTTGGCACTGTAACTGCCGGTATCGAGCACGGTTAGGTCGAGCCGTCCGCCCTTGTTGCCATTGATCGCGGTGGAGGCGCCGATCGTGGCCACAAGCGTGCCGATGGTGGCGGCCGGCAGCGGTGAAATGGTGAGCACCGCTGTTTGAGTCGGGGTGCTGTTGCCTGCCACGTTTTTGGCGATGGCGGTGATGGGGTAGCTGCCCACCTTGGTGGGTTTGCCGGAAACAACGCCCGTGACTGCGTTGTATGTTAGGCCGGGCGGCAGGCCGGTGATCAGGAAACCTGTGGGCGTGTTGCTGATGAGTTTTGAGTAGGGCAGGGGCCAGGAGTAATTGACGCCGATGTAGCCTGCCGGGGGCGCATTCTCATCGGTCAGGGCTGGAACGCTGGGCTTGGTGACGACGGCCAGCTGGGTGATGCCGGTTTGCGCGGAACCCAGACCGTCTGACAGGGTTGCCTCGCAGGTGTAATTTCCGCTGTCAGGGTCGGAAAGCAATTTGGCCCCGGTGATTTTTAAAACCGGTGTTTCAGTGCCGGTGATATGTGGAGCTGTGATGCCCTGGCCGTCGCGCAGCCAGTGATAGGTGATTGTTCCAGGCGGTCCGGAAATGGCCGCAGTCAGGCTGATGGTGGTGTTTTGAGCGATGACTTTGGTGCTCGCGGTTTTGTCCACGACGATGACGTTGACGCTGTTGCTGGTGGCTTTGCCGGCGGTGTTGGTGGCGGTGACGGAATAAATGCCGGCATCCGTGAGTTTAGCAGAGGTGATGGACAGTCGGTTGGTGGTTTGTCCGGCGATGACGGCAGCGCCGCGTTTCCAGGTGAAGGTGGGCGGCAGGGATCCTGTGGCGGCGGTTTCCATGACCAGAGGCTTGCCGACTTCCACGACCATTGGCACGAGCGGCAGGGTGATTGCCGGGATGGTGCGGAGGTCCAGCCTGACGCGATTGCTGGTGATCGTCGTGGTGGCATTACTGACCTGCACGTCGTAGAGCCCCTCGTCGCCTGCCTGAGTGCTGGCGATGCTGAATGACGCGAGTCCTGCACCGCTCTGGCCCGGGATGATTTCACCATTCTTCCGCCAGCAATATGTCAGCGCCGTACCGGTCGCTGTGGCGCTGAAGGTAGCCTTGGTGTTGACCAGCACAGCCTGGGCCACGGGGTGTTTGGTGATTGCGGGAGCGATCTGGCCCTTGGCCACGGTGACGGTGAAATTCTGACTTATGGTGCCGTTGTTGAGATCACTGGCGATCACGGTGACCTGGGTTGTGCCTGCCGCCAGACCAGTCAGGCGAAGATCGTTGCCCACGACGGTCGCGGTGGCAATGCCGGTTGGATTGGTGACGATATTGTACGCTATCACGGGAATGGTGGCTGCCTTGGTGATGCGAACGGTCTTATTGATGTCCATGTCTGCCGGTGCCGGATCGGCATCCATTGGCACATCAGTGAAGGAGGACGCTGCGCCATCGACAATGAGGCGCTTGTCCAGCGCGGCATTGTAGGTGCCGGATGGGCTGCTGTTCAGATAATTTCCAGTCCTTAATGCGGCGATGGCGTTGACCACGATCATGCCGGGATTGGTGATGCGACCAAAGGCGGTGAATCCGCCATTTTGGTTGTCCAGATTGCTCACGTTATTGGCGAGATTGAGAAAGAAATCAGTCGTGGCGCTGTCGGGATCGCCGACATAACCAAAACTGTCGTCACGCGCCACCCGGCTGTTGTCGGTCAGGGTTGCGACCGAGTTGCGCGCGCCGACCTTGGCCGCGGCGATGGTGCCGGCGACGTTGCCGATGCCGGGTTCATTCACCGCCGCCGGTCTGCCCAGGATGCTGACAAAATTACGCGGTGCTGCGATTGGTTTGAGGCTGCCACCTTGCAATACGAACCCCGGAATCAGTCGGTGGAAAGCCATGCTATCATAATCACCACCGTTCACGTAAGCCATGAAGTTGGCCACGGCGCGCGGTGCCAGACTTGGGTATAAAACGATGTCGATGTTGCCTTTTGTGGTCGTGAGGCGCACGGCGGCTTCGGCATCGGAGTCAGAGAATTTTTCTGACAACGGAATGTTGAAGGGCGCATTGATGCCGATGGTGGTGGCCTGGAAGGTGCTGTTGATGCTTGGTCCGCTGAAGGCAGGCAGCACCCGGAGTGTCAGGGTGACGCTGGCTGTGGCCCCGCCAACATAAGTGACGGTCATCGGGCACTGGAACAAACCTTTAACCGTTGGAGTTCCTGCTATCTGACCGTTCGTGCTGTTGAAGATCAGTCCCGCAGGCAGGCCGGTCACCGCCCATGAGCTGCGGTTGGCATTGTTGGAAACGGTGGCCGCATAGTTGAATGGCGCACCCATTTGTACAGGTTCATAAAGACGGCTGGTGAATCCATCCTTGGCGGCCGCTGTGGCGGTGTTGCTGTCGGTCGAGAAGATCGTTTCATCCTGGGATACCGCACGCACCACGAACTCATGGGTGACTCCAGCCTCCAGGGGGATGAAGACCGGTTTGCCATTGGCGTCATTGGATTCTGTTCGAGAATTGACACTGACCTTGGTCACTCCGGCGCGCACGGCGCGTGCGAAGTGGAGTGTCGCGCCGCCTGCGGGGCGGGTATAAATGTTGAATCCACCTTCGCTGTTGGTGTTGTCTGTCCAGGTCAGGTCCACGGTGTTCGCCACTCCGGATGAGGTGGTGGCAGTTACCTGGCTGGGCGCAGGGAAATCAGTGGTTTTAGTGACTTTGTTGGATGGCAGGCTGCGGATCGTCTGCTGAGTGGTCTGGCCTGATGGGGTGTAGGTGTAGAGTGCGACCACGCGCCATTCCAGGCTGGAATCCTGCTGCACCGGCACATTGACAAAGGTTGAGTTTTCCCCCGTGGTTCC
>CANJVS010000058.1 GCA_947477755.1 Verrucomicrobiaceae bacterium
GAGCCGTTGCCACCCGCCGCCTGCGCAAGAGCATCACCGCAGGTCGCCTGCTCACCGCCGAGGAGATGATCTCCGATCCAGCCGACCGTGGCCGTCTCAATCACATTCCGTTCCTCAACCGCCTGAGCGCCTGGTGGGTGCAGATGAAGGAAAACGGCTGGCTTAAACGCGCCACGCCTGAGCAGAAGGAAACCCTCGTCCGTGACCTTCACATCGTCACCCGCATCATCAAAGAACTCGAAGCCTAACCCCCATTAACCCGCCCATCATCATGACCACCCACAAGGACATCACCACCCGGAATCAAATCATCGGCCACGTTAGCGAACTGCTCGCCACCCACTGGCGCGAAGCGAAGGACTCCGCCGATGAAGAAGGCAAGTTCGCCATCGGCCTGCGCATCTCCGTGGTCAACGGCGCACCCGCCAAGCTCAAAGTGAAGTGCAGTATCAGCAAGACGATCACCGACGAGATCGAGAGCCAGGTGGACGACCCGGAGCAGATGAAACTGCTGTGACTCACCCCTCGACGTTTGCTGCCCGTTGTGCCTTGCCTCGCTCAAGGAACTTCGAGAGAATGTGCTGCCAGGGCTCGCTATTCACCCAGGCGTTGATCTTGGAGCGCCATTCAGGAGGAGCATTTTGTCCAAAGGAAAGCGTATCCATGTCGATGCCGAGCCAAAAAAAGCGCCCGTCCACCTCTTTGACCAGTGGGATCATTCCCGGGATTTGGTGGTTGTTTGCTGGAATCGGTTCCATGCGCCACATGCGGCGAATGTTGCGAGTGACGATATGGTCACGGCGTCGACGGTAGTCGGCGGTAATCCTCTCCAGCCAGAAGCATTCTTTGGTAACAGGTCCATGATCGTGGTTGGGCGGGGCCACGCAATCAAGACAAGCATACACGCGGCTGCCGTCTGGCAATTGAAGCGGTTTTTGTCCGTGCGCATCAAAGTGATCCAGCACGTTCGACCCATCAGGGTTCGGTTGGCACAGCCAGACCTGACGCATCGAGGTGCCGAAGTCAGGCTCGTGTCGCCGGATGCGGAATATGACTCGCGGAAGATTCGGATTGTTGCGCAACAGATAAAGCAGAGCCTCATAGTGGCCACCATCGACAATGCCTGAGATCAATGTCGGCGTCAGGGTGGTGGGCAAGCCAAGGGCTTCATACTTCTTGAGAAGTGGCAACTGCTCATCCGCCAACACGCAATTCAAAAATGTCGTGGTCCAGCCACCTTGCGCATTGCCTTTGTAAAACAGGGGAACCTGCCAGAATTCAGCCAGCGGAACGAGAGGGGCAATCGTTTGGTTCACCCAATCAAGATCCTGCTGCCGGTAGGTGATTAAAGGATGACCACCTGGAATGAGTCGCCCTTTCTTTTTGAAATCCTCCGGCTTGTAGTCTCGCCCACCCTTGAAACACGCGCCGTGCTCCAGAAGTCGGTCTGCCAAGCCCCATCGCTGGCTTTTCATGGCGAGCATGAGTGGATTGTTTATACCCTCGCAAGCCAGGCCCTGTGCATTCGCACCATGCTTGAGCAGCAATTCGATCATCTCTTGCAGATGCGCAGTGTCATCACTCTCGCGCAGTGCATGGATCGCAAAAGACAGCGCACTGAACCAGTCGCTGAAGCTCCGTTCGAGATTCCAGCAGGGCAGGTCGGGTGAGGCCCCATGCTCCAGCAGGATGCGCATTGCAGACGGTTGGTAGCACCGCACAGCGGCCTCCAGCAGCACATCCAGCAAACGGGTGCTGTGTTGGGAGAGTTGCCGCTCGAATCGCATCTGATCTGGGTAGCCATTGATTCTGAGCACATACCCACCGCCACAAAAATCATGGTGAGACAACACGGCATCGAGTACATCAAGGCGGTTTGCCTGAATCGCATTCGCCGCAATCTCAGCAGCAGACTCCGCATCCAGCGAAGCGTCCGGAAGCTTCCGCAGAATCTCCGTCACCACATCAAAGACCGCCGGAGCTGAGGTGCCGTTCAGATGGTCTCCAATTAAGATGTCCAGGGCCTCCGGGTTCGCCGCTCGCCGGATGTGCCTTGATAGACCGGCCAGGTAACGCCCGCGTGCGGAGGCGGAAAGTTCCGTGCCGAGGAGACTTGGAAGACGGCACATCAGCAGCGTTCCGGCCGTCCATGCGCGGACTTCGAGCAGGGGGAGAACTTTAATCAACGTCTCTTTTCCGATTTCACCTGCCGTTTTTTCGAGATGTCCCCATTCTTCCTCTCCCTCCACAAAATCACGCAATCCGCCGTAACGCAGTGCAAAACCGAAATGCATCCAGTCCACGATTCCCTGGGGACGCTTGATTCCTGTCAGAGCAAGCGCTTCGATGCATTCGTCAACAGTCCGTGTTGTTTCTGGAGTGCTCATGTTATTTTCCATGCATTCACACTACTGCATGGGGTGGGACAATGGCAGGGGGATGTCTTCACTTTTTTGACTTCTCGCACAGCGAATGCCCCGCCTGCGCTATCGTGCCACCAAATCTCCCTCACGCCTCGAAGAACGCTTCCTGATGCTCTGGAAACACGTCAAGGGGCCGGACTTGGAGAGGGAGTATCGCTTCCACCACGAGCGGCGTTGGAGATCTGATTTTGCGCATGTAGGCGCTCGTGTGTTGATCGAGATCGAGGGCGGCATTTGGGTCAATGGTCGTCACAACCGCGCTGCCGGGTTCAACGCCGATCTGGAGAAATACCTCGCCGCAAGTCTGGCTGGCTGGCGCGTGTTTCGATTTGGGCCGGATCAAATCACGCTGGAGAATGTGGAGCGCATGGCTGAGCAGGTGCGTGACGAAATGAGGCGGTTTTCCACCGAATCCACTTTGGTCAAAAATCAGCAAATCGTTGATTCTGAATCACTAGACGACAATCCGGCGGTGAAAAAAGTGGAAAGCTGAAATTTGCGTTCTCATGGAATTTGCTTGGTGGTGCCCGAACCCAAGTTTTCTTAGGATCTCGGAAAGAGATTCCCTTGCACGGGTCGGCTCACATCGGCGCTCGGCTGCAACCACTCGGATCGAACCTGTGATCCTCGTTGCGCAACAGCCTGTTGAACAGGCAGCCGTGTTAACTCACAAGCTGGTAAGCCGCCATGCACGCTTTAATGCTAGCCTTCGTCTCCGTAAGTGTTTTTAACTCGTTTCGATTTCTTGAAGTAGGACCACCAAACAATGAAGTAAATACCAGCATTAAAAACCGCGCCGCCAACTCCGCTCACCCCACCGGAAACGACTTTGCTCGGTAGTCCGCTCATGATAAGCAATGCAATAAGCTCGACGCCGATAAATCCGAACAAGCGTATCAGCAGAAATCGCCGGGCGATGCTTCGTCCTTGTGGGTTGCCGCTCCAGATGATGCAGCCCACAATAAAGCCATAAACCAATAGCATGATCGAACCGAAGTTCTCCCATAGTATTGCGGTCTTAATCGAGGGATATGCACCAAAAGCAGCTTCGGACGCTTCCCAAGTGCCGATCATCTGACCCAGAACAAGCAACGGGCTGAGAATTGTGAGTCCGACACAAAAGAAAACAAGCCAGCCTCCAACACCTTTGGGGCCCATACTCGTGGTGCCTGAGTCATGAGATTCAGGGGCAGGTGGACTGGCTATCTGCGAAGGAGGGGCAGTTTTGCGCACCGGAGTGCCAAGCAACGGTGGCTTTGCCGATAGAGACATGGGTGCACCAACATTGAGCACCTGATGCAATGGCGCCCATTCCCACAATCCTTCATGCCAGGCCAAATCAGTGATAACAATCATTCCAGAGTTGAGCATGGACTCAATCTGCTGCTCGGAGAACGGACCGGTTTGTTGATCAGATTTGGCGACGTAGATTTCCATGGTGCCGATGATGCTAATGGTTGGTTTTACGGGCGGATCGACGCTTAACAAAAAATGTGTATAGAACGCCTAGAGCGGGGGAGGCGAACTACCAGAGACGCTGAAAAATATCTCCCTGCCATGAGATTCAACGATCAGGCCGTAGTCCAGACCTGCCTTGAAGATCAATTCCTTCAGCTGACGAAAGGTCGTAAAAGAAGAATCATCATTACAGACGATGACACTCGCGTAGAGTCCATCCTGCGCCACCTGCTTGAGTAATGCGAGAATTTCGGCCTTATCAGCGGCAATGTTTAACCCCTTGGATCGAATTGGCGTTACCGAGTGATCCGTGTCACTGATTTTTTTGAACTCGAGCCCTTTAAAAATCTCGTGATTAAGCATGTGTTTTGGATAGACCTCACCATGACTTAGAATAATATGCCACGGGCTCTTGCTCTGCACCCGCTCCTTGGGAAAACGTAGTTTCTGTGTGCGCGCTTTTTCTCTGGAACCGATTTTTTCTTTGATGTTCTCAATCTTAGCGATCAGCTCGGTTGCCTTCGCTTTGATAGCGGACTCCTCGGAACTGGCTTCCGCCACTTTGACGTGGCTCTGCTCCACCCGACTGCGAAGATCGGCGATCTCCCGCCCTGGGTCTAATACTGGAACTTCTTGCCTATTTTTGGCATCGGAAGTCCTATCATTTTTATCGCTCCTGAGGCGCTCGAGCGTTTTCTCGAGTTCCAGCCGCTCCGCTGCCATCTTCCGAAGATCTGCATCTCCGGCGCTTTTCAGTTTCGCTTCGAGCTCCTTGAGCCGGCGCAGTTCATCGGTTGAAGCTTGTGTTCTTTGTTCCAACAGCTCTCCGCGCCGCTCAGCACCCCGGTTCTGACTTTCCACCGTTTTGGTCTTGCGGTTTGTCATGAGCGCAAGCAGGCAGGTGATCAGAATGATGCCGCCAAAAATATTGCACAGCGTGTCGAGAAGTAGCTCGAGACTATCCTGGGGAGCTTGATTGATTCGGCGCATGGTTTTGGAAGGGTCGCTGAACGTTCATCTAAAACTCAAACTGTGTCTCCTCGCTGATCAGGTCATAGCCGATTTCATAGCCAAAACCGCGCACCTGCTGGTTGGTACTGCCAAAAGCTGCGGCGGCTGACGGCTTGAAGTAGAGCGTGACGAAGTGGGATGTCGGCGGCATGGAAGCCAGTTTAATCTTCAGCTCGGGGAGGCTTGAGGCTTGGACCGCTGGCGATCCGTCTAAAGGATGGACGTCATAGGTTTGGTTATCCACGATGATCACAATGGGCTTTTTGTCGGTGGGACTGTCATCTGGGATCAGCTTGATGATGTTCTCCTTGTTGATGGCTTGTTTCAGCGCCTCTTCAGCATCCTGCATTGTCTTCTCCAGCGAGACGATCTCCGATGCCGCCTCGGCTACCTTCTTGCGAAGATCGGCGAGCTGTTTCTCCGCCTCTTTGATGGCAGTGATCTGCTTCTGCTTTTCGATGATCAGTTCGCGATTGAGCTTCTTACCAGGAAGTGCCTGATCAAGGCTCTTGGCGGCATTGGTGACTTCGCTGGCGGAAAGTGCCGCCACAGCATCTTTAAGATTCTCAACGAGCCGCTTCAGAGTCTCCGGGTCCTCGGTTGTGGTAGTCTGCAACTGGGCCAAGCTTTCTTTGAGTTTGGCGATCTCCTTGGTCATTGAATCGAGCTGTGCGCGCGAGCCAGGAGAGGCATCGGGTAGGCTGCTGATGCCTTTGGGCAGGTTGATATCCAAAGCAAGAAAGACGGCGATCACGATCAGGAAGCCCGCCGTGCCCGTGATAATGTCTTGAAAGGCAAAAAAACTCATGCCTCCGCCCTTGCCTCGAAAACGCTGCTTCATGGGTAGTTCGCGCGGGATTAAGATTGGGCAATTCGTAACCGGCCGGCTACGCGCTTGTGACAGACCTCGTTGCAATCATCCAGGAATCGCGACTCGTCTGTCTGCAAGAAACTGACGATGAGCTGCAGGATCAGCGCGCAAACGAGGGCTACCAAAGTTGTCTCGAAGGCTGTAGCCAGGCCACCGGTGACTGATTGCAAAGATGACCGAATGACGTCCATATCACCTCCAGCTTGAATGACTTGAGCAAACGAGCCGATGGCTACGCTAAGTCCGAGAACCGTGCCAATAAATCCGAGTACCGGAATTCCCCACATGAAACCGTTGATCAAACCGTAGCTGGAACCAATTTGTGCCTCGTCGTTTTCTGCTTGGATTTTTAGGATGGTGGCTACGTCACCCGGATGGCCAACGTTGTGGAGATTGGCCAAAGCCAAATCAATGCGGTTGAGCAGCAAAAAGTGGTTAGGATTGTCCACCAGTTGGCCCATGCGTTCGCGAACAGCGCGGGCAGTGGCTGGCGTCAGGACAAAGTCTGGCTCCAGAGGCATGATGGACAGCTCCAAGGCTTTTTTCTGAAGTTTGAGCTTGCTCCATTTGAAGAAAAGAAGGGAACCCGCCCAGAAAAAAAGCAGCATGGTAGGGTAGGGGCACGGGCCGCGCTCCAAGAACATGTCTGAGAACCAGCCAAAGTGAGGCCACTGCTGCCGGATGAAGATCACTAGCGCATAGAAAGCAGCCGTCAGGAGCAGAGCGGTGATGAGCGAAAGTGTCGTGCTTGGAGTGGTGAATCTTCCTCCTTTGAAACCAATACGCCGCTCTAAATCATCCCTGCCCCAGTCAACCGCCAAGCTGCTTTTGCCAAAAGGAGTTCCTTCGACGGTGGAATAAGAAGCTGCATCTGAGTTAGAACTGTTTTTATGAAATTCCATGTATTTTAACTTGATTGTAATGTCGCTAAATAAAGTATTTTGATAATGGGTTTCTAGATTGACATATCAATTTAAAAAAACAGTCTTGGCAGAATATTTTCTAAATGAATCAAACTGCAAAAACTTCCAGCCTACTATGCGTCTTGGACTGCCTAACAGGAAATCGGGCCGTGGTTTCCAAATCCCCCTTTATCATTGGTTCTGCACCGAGTTGTGGTCTTAGAATCGCCCAGGCTTCCTGCCCGCCAGTCCTTTGCAGTATTGAGGCGCAAGGCAGCGCTTATGAAGTGCGTGTTAATCCGAATTTCCCAGCCCTTATTGATGGTGCCGCTCTCGAGAATATCATAGTTGAGCGTGGTGAAGAGCACACCATTGTTGTGAACAATCAGTTGTTTGCCTTCAAACACTTCCAGGGTCACGAAAACTGGTCCAAGAAGGGTGAATTAGCCTCCTGGTATGTGTATGACCATGACGGGCAAAAGTGGTCAGACCGGTTTAGTCCGGCGCAGTTGGAATCTCATCTATCCGAGTTGAGCGAAAAAGAGTGGTCACGCCAAGTGGTCCTGCCTTTTGGCATGGAGCAATTTGGTTTCTTCCCAAAAGATCTACGGCAGATTTTGAATTTACACCCCCGAACGGAAGTGGAATTAACCAACCACTCCCCCATCGAGGCACTAGTTGAGGAGGTTAACAGCGAATACGGCGAATTCACCTGCCCGATCTGCTGGTTCAAATTCGACAGGGGTGACTCCATGAACGTGGCGGTGCATGCCAGCCTGCGCGGTGACTCAATGCTTGGTGAGGATCAGATGCAGCGTTTTTATGCCACCCGGTTCAATGACCGTGGCCAGGCTCTCGACGCATTAGGCATGACCACGTCGGACCTCGCCTGCCCGCATTGCCGTAGAAAACTGCCGCCAGGCTTCCTGGACATGCCACATCACATCTTTTCGATCGTAGGTGCTCCGTCATCGGGTAAGTCCTATTATCTCAGCGTGCTGGTGAAGATGCTGCAGGCATCTCTCTTCAAGAATTTCGAAGTCAGCTTCCGCGACGCGGACCCTTCCGAAAACGTCATCCTAACTCAGATGAAGACCCAGCTTTTCTCGGCCTCTTCACCGCAGGACGCTGCCCTGGCGAAAACAGAATTGGAAGGCGCACTGTATGAAATGCTGCCTCGTCAGGGTCGCAAAGTAAAACTCCCCAAGCCCTTCATCTTTAAAATCTCTCCCTCCTCTTCAGAGGGCAAGGGTTTCTCGGTCGTTTTCTATGACAATGCCGGTGAACACTTCGAGCCGACGCGCAACAGTTCCGACTCCCCGGGCGCGCAGCATATTGCGGTGGCCTCGGGCATCTTCTTTCTTTTCGACCCTCTCTACAACAGCGACTTCCGCCACCGGCTTACTGGTGTGGAAGATCCGCAGATGAATAACCACAAGCTCGACCAGCAGGATGTCATCCTGGCGGAGTCGGAAGTGCGTATCAAAAGCCTGCTTGGGCTCGATACGCGTGATCGCATCACCACACCACTCGCGGTCATGGTCGGTAAGTGTGACACCTGGCAGCAACTGCTTGGAGAGCAGCCGCTTCTAGATTTCATTGTGGATGGAAAAGTCTCTCTGGCCAACATCGCGGCAAACTCGAAACGCATCCGCAGCCTGCTGCTGGACATCTGTCCTGAAATTGTCTCCAACGCTGAGGCTATTTCGTCCAAGGTTCGTTACTTCGCCGTCAGTCCTTTGGGCTCCTCTCCCGTGACCTTCCTCGACAAAAGTGGTGCCGAGCGCATCGGCCCCGACCCCAAGCTCATCAAACCGAGGTTTGTGGAAGCCCCCACCCTCTGGGTGCTCTCTCAGGTATCTCCTGAAATCATCCCATCTTCACCTGAATCCTGATTTCTCATGGCCTGGCAACTCATCTACACCAGCTCGCCGCGTCTCCTTGAGGCGGGCCGCACCGGCTTTGGCACCGTGGCCAAGCACCGCGCCATAGGGGCTCTGCTCACCGGCAGTTTGGAAAGCATCAGCCAGTTCGCCCGACTTGCTGGTTACGACCCAAACAGAATCATTTACACCCACCGCATCCTGCAGACAGGATCAACCAGGTTTAACGTCCTGAGCTGTTTGCGTGACGCGGGCTCGGATTACACGGGACGCACCAACCACATCGCCCAGCATCTGATTGCCACCGAGAGTGAAGTGGCAGAACTCATCCAACATGGAGTCACCCCGGCGGACATCTTGTGGGGCATGGATTGGAAATCCTGCTGGGAGGGCGATGCCCGCTATTTGGAAATCAGTGATGAAGTGAAGCTGAGTTCCGCCACACCCTTTTCCTACAATGCCTGGACCAGCCTCACCGGACTTGCCGACCACAGCCGCCTGCCGTGGAGCGCGGCAGCAGAAAAGGGCTGTTATCTGGTGGTGCCGGCGAGCATGGACCCACGCCAGATCGTTGGTGAGGCTCTGCATCAATACCCTCAAAGAGCCTGGGAAATCACCTTCACCACGCACCTTGAGCCCAATGATGCTCTCGGGGATTTTAAATGGATCTGTCTGCCGCCCGATTCTCCCGCTCGTGCTCAGGTCGAGTCTTCCTCGCGCACCACGTTTAATCTGTCGCAGCCTGCCAACCTGCCAGCACCGCCACCGATCAAGCGCGCGCTGATTCATCTACCACTGCCCGTTGAAATGCAGGCTCGGCCAGAAAAACAGGTCACCTTCGCACCACCACCCAGCGGGCTGGACCCAGCCAGCACCTGGGGCATGAACATGTTGGGCCCCAGCCAAGCGGGCCTCAACATGAAAGGCCACGATAGCGCGACCACTAGGCCAAAAAGCAGCAAGGGTTTACTCGTGCTGGCAGCTCTCAGTCTAGTGATGATGCTCGCCTTGGGTGCTGCGCTTTATATCAAAAAAGACAAAGAAGATAAGAGGGCGTCGGCTGATCGGCGGGAGAGTTGTTGGGAAAAGGTGTGCCAGTGGAAAAGTAACAATCTGCTAATACCAGAGAGCAGGAAGTATCTTTTTGAACAATTCATCAGAGAACCCTACGATCTAAAATTGCAGCCTGAGCAATTTAGCTATTTCAAGGATTTTGAGACTTTTCTTAAATCGGTGGTGACGGCTCTTGGAAATAGGGGCTCAACACCAATCGAATTACCACCCAATAGTGGACCTGCGCAGGCTGAGTTACTGCGACTAAAGAAAAGTGCGGACAACTGGATTTTAGCCAGCAAAAAACTTGAGGGCAAGATCGAGCCTTGGAGCACGTGGGATGCAGTCAATAAAGCTATGGTGGAGGAAGAAAAATACTGGGATGATCTGAAGAGCTACTACAATCAGGCACCCAACGCCCGGGCTGACTTCACCAAGACATTCTTCGATGCCTTGCTGAAAATACTTCAACGCCCAGACCAAAAATTGGAGGATTACGACATCGCGATAACGGTGCTGAGCGGACTATCCATAGCAGAAGATCAACGGCCCAAGTGGCTGGAACACTGGAGGATTGCTTGGGAGGCAAAGAAGAAGGCTGAAAAACTGGCTTCCGATGTTGTGGACAACATGAATAAGGATAATCCGCCGGACTGGCTCAAGGAGGAATTGGTTTCATTAAAGCCGCAGGCCCTTGCCGGAGCCATGCCCATCGCGCAACCTGCCCCCCAGGGCGGGAAGTCTCCACTCATCGCCGACTCCGGCTCCAGCAAAATAATGGCTGAGCCCACTACAAAGCTGCCGGAGCCATCCCCAACTCCAGCAACCACCGGCCCCACACATCCAATCTATGTGGCATCCGTCAGGGATTTCAGTGCTGACGAATTGGCCAAACTGCCCAAGCTGCCCATACAAGAGGGCATGACCCTGCAGGTCCTGCCTTTGGGCAAAGTGACTCAGGCCCCTTTGAAGCTCGAAAAAGCGATCGGTGGGACCACGGGTGGTTCGATGTATTTCGGTAA
>CANJVS010000059.1 GCA_947477755.1 Verrucomicrobiaceae bacterium
CCGGATCTCGGTCGCGAGTTGGGTGATCTCCGCGGCTTCGGCATAGCCGGTGTGATCCTTCCAGAGCCAGACCATCGCATTGAGATTGCCCTGAAATTCCGGCAGCAGTCCAAGCGGCGTGCCTTGCGCATTCACCGGGATCGGCGTACTTCCCGTGGTGTCGATGCCGATGCCCACAACCTGCGCGGCGTCAAAGCCAGGCACCTTCGCCGCCGCCTGCTGCAAAGCACCGCGTGTCACGGCTTCCAGTCCATCGAGGTAATCCTGAGGATTCTGCCGCGCCACATGCGGATCCTTGGGATCAAGCAGAATGCCCATCTCACCCGACGGATAGTTGAACACCGTCGACCCCACCTCCGTGCCATTGTCGAGATCAATGAGAAGAGAGCGGCAGGAATTGGTGCCGTAATCGATGCCGAGAGAGTAGCGTTTCATTCAGATGATTGAAGAGAGGTGCGCCAATTGTTAGCAGGAGCATCCGGCGGCGCGAGAGAAAACCGGACACACCAATTGATTCCGGCCTATCAATTTTATTTTGTGCTGCCAGATCGTTGATGGAGGGACCGTTGTAGCGGCTCCCTATGAAAACCAACCGTCTCCTTCTCTCCGCCGCTCTACTTGGCCTGTCGATTTCATCCCGTGCCGAAGATGCTTTTGTCTCTCTCTTCGATGGAAAAACACTGACTGGCTGGGAGCAGCACAGCGGCAAGGCGGAATATCGCGTGCAGGACGGGACGATCATCGGCAAGACAGTGCCTGACACGGGGAACTCCTTTCTTTGCACGGCAAAGAAGTACTCGAACTTCATTCTGGAAGTGGAGTTTAAAGTCGATCCATCAATGAACTCGGGCATCCAGTTCCGCAGCAACTACTACACGCAGGAGACCGAAGTGGAGATCGCCGGAAAAAAGAAAAAATTCCCGGCCGACCGCGTGCATGGCTACCAGTTTGAGATCGACCCCAGCCCGCGCGCCTACACCGGCGGCGTGTATGACGAGGGCCGACGCGGCTGGCTGTTTGATCTGAAGAACAACGAGGCAGCGCGAAAGGCCTTCAAACAAGGAGAGTGGAATCAGGCCCGCATCGAGTGCCGGGGCGACAGCATCAAGACTTTTCTCAACGGTGTGGCTGCAGCCGACTTCAAAGATGAACTGACCAAGGAAGGCGTGATTGCCCTTCAAGTGCATGGCATCGGAAAGAAGGCTGAGGCGGTGGGCAAGGAAGTGATGTGGAGAAACATCCGCATCCAGGAGCTGAAGTAACTCCCGCACATCCTGACAAACAAAAAGAGCGGAGGCCGCGAGGCTGTCCGCTCTTTTCGTGAGATGGCAGGCTGGTTAAGCGGCGATGTAGTCGGCAAAGGCGCCGATGATGACCGTGACCGACATGGCACCGGCATCCGGAAAACCGATAGCCGCATCGCCCAGCGTTTTGGCGCGGCCAAATTTGGCGACCATGGCCTTGCTGGCTTCCAGGCCATCAAGCGCCGCGGTGTTCACAGCAGCGATGGCTGCGGGAAGACTTTCTGCGGTCACCGTGGCGGCTTTTTCCGCAGCGGGCTGCATGGCATCAACAACCGTCTTGTCACCAACGGCGGCACCGCCACGCTGCTTCACGCCATCAACTCCCGCCTGCAGAAAGGCCGCGAGTGAGGCTGCGTCAAAGCTTTCCTTGCCCGCGAGTGCTTTGCCGCCGTTGCGGAAGAAAGTGCCGAAGATAGCTCCAGAAGCCCCACCCATGCTGCTCATCATTTTGGTGCCGACGATGACAAAGGCTTTCTCAATGGATTCGACTTCACCGGCTTCCAGACCTTCCTTGGCAGCGGTCATGCCGCGCTGCATGCCCAGTCCATGATCGCCATCCCCGAGATTGCGGTCAGCTTCGGAGAGTTGGGGTTCGGCGGCGATGACGCGATCGCAGGCGAGGATGAGCATGGCTTTGACTTCGTCTTTGGTGAGGCTGGATTTTGGCATGGCGGGCAGGATTGTGAGGCCTAAAGCGCGGACGTCAAAGGGCAAAATGGAGTGAAGACCCAAGTTCGGACATTGCTTGCCGGGCAACCAGCGCGACAACACAGGACTTTAGGTTGCCACACCTTCATTCCCTCCCACCGTTCCGCCATGCTCGCCATTCCCATTCTGCTCGTGATTGTCTGTGTCGGCCTCTGCCGCTGGGCGACGGGCCGCTACGAGTCCATGCTGGCCCGCGCGACGAATGAGCAGGCCCCAACCGCTCATACTGGAGCTGAAGTGGCGCGGTTGTTTCTGGCTTTTGAAGGCATCGCTGACGTCGAGATCGTGGAGCATGGCGGCACGGTGACCAATTACTTCGACCCGAAGCGGAGGAGACTGTTTCTAAGCCGTGACGTGGCTCAGGGCACAACCATGGCAGCATGGACACTGGCCCTGCATGAGGCGGCTCACGCAGCTCAGACGGGCGATGCGCTCGGTGATCTGAAATGGCGCCACACGGTGATCAAAATGGCGCGTTACGGCCCGGTCTTTGCGGCCATAGCTGCCGGCATGCTGATGTTTTTTCTGAAATTCCCGCCGCGATTTGCGCTGATGGCACTGCTGGCGGTCTGCATCATCTTCCTGCTGCTCAATGTGGGAACGCTGGCCGTGGAGTTCAATGCCAACGCACGGTTGCGGCGCTTTTTGGAGAAGCATCTATCGAGCCGCGCATCAGCGCAGGAGCGGTTGGAAGGTTACCTGAACCGCGCGGCCACCCGGGAAGTGGGTGATCTATTGCAATCTCCGCGTTATTTCCTCTTCAGCGCGATGCCCGGCAGTGGCTCAAACCGCCCTGTGAAGCAGGATTCCGCCGTGGACAAGGAGTGAGCGGCGCGCGCCATTGACGGCCTCTTCTACCTGCCCTAACCGTATCCCCAGAATGTCAGGCATAGCGTTTATCCCCGACACACTTTGCCCGCCGCCCCCCAAGCCATGAAATGTGACGTATGCGAAAATGAAGCCACTGTGTTTCTGACCCAAATCATCAATGGTCAGATGACCACGGTGAACCTTTGTGATGCCTGCTCGAAAGCCAAGGGCGTGACGGACGAGACAGGCTTCGGCCTGGCCGAGGCATTCCTCAGCCAACCCGCGCCCGCATCGGATTCAGCGGCGGTGTGCAAAGCCTGCGGATTCACTGCGGCGCAGCTCAAAAAGATCGGACGCATGGGCTGCCCCGAATGCTACTCCGCTTTCCGCGATGGACTGGATGGCCTGCTCAAAGCCATGCACAAAGGCACACGCCACATTGGCAAAACTCCGCGCATCATTGCCTCCGAGGGTCACTTGCGCGGCAACCTCAGCCAACTCCGGGAAGAACTGGCCCACGCGGTGCGGGACGAGCGCTATGAAGATGCCGCGCGTCTGAAAAATGAAATCGCGAGTCTTCAGGAAAAGCTGGATGCAGCACAGAAGCCGCTGGAATCGAACACCTGAGCCCTGATCCGCTCTAAGACTACCCATTCATGCTTTTCAAAACTCTTATCAATCACCCTGCCGACTGGATGCAGGGTGCCGGCCCGCACTCAGAGATCGTGATGACCTCCCGGGTGCGACTGGCGCGGAATTTGCGCGGGTTCCCCTTCCCTGGATACAGCCAGGAGCATCAGCGCCATGAACTGCTCAAACTCGCACGCCCCAGCGTGGATGCGCTGCCCGAGATGAAGGATGGTTACAGCGAGGACTACGCAAAGCTGAGCAAGATCCGCAAACAGGTGCTGGTGGAGCGCCACCTCGTCAGTCGTGAACACGCTGCCCGCGCCAACGGCTGCGCGGTGGTCGTGGACCGGAAGCAAAACCTGTCGATCATGATCAACGAGGAAGATCACTTCCGCATCCAAGGCATCCGCCCCGGATTGAACTTGCGCAGCGCCTGGCAACTCGTGGACAAGGTGGACACCGAACTCGAGGCGGCTTTGCCCTATGCCTATGATGAGAAGCTGGGCTACCTCACCGCCTGCCCGACCAATCTGGGCACGGGGATGAGAGCCTCCGTCATGCTGCATCTGCCTGCTTTGGCATTGACCGATCAGATCAATCCGGTGATCAAGGCCGTCGGCAAAATCGGTCTCGCTGTTCGCGGCCTCTACGGAGAGGGCACCGAGGCTCTCGGTAATCTTTTTCAAATCTCCAACCAGCACACCCTGGGTGAGAAGGAGAGTGAGATCATCTCCCAGATCGAAAAAGTCATCGAGCGGGTCATCTCCTCAGAGAATAACGCGCGTCAGAAACTCGTGGAGGATAACCCGACCATGCTGAATGATCAGGTCGGCCGGGCTTTTGCCATCCTGCGCTACGCACACATTCTGACATCGAAAGAGGCATTGAACCTGCTTTCCATGCTGAGGCTGGGCGCAGATCTCGATCTCGTGCCGAACTGCGACCGCAGCCTGCTCGACATGCTCCTCCTTGAAATCCAGCCAGCCCACCTGCAACTGCGCGCAGCGCGCGAACTCACGCCTGAGGAGCGTGATGTGCGCCGCGCTGAAATCACCCGTGCAAGGTTGCAATCCCTGAACGGCCCTTCTAACGTTTCCAATAACCAACCCCCGCCAGTGGCCCCAGCCCCTGAAACCGACGATGAATAATTTCACACCACGCGCCCAACAGGTCCTAGCACTCGCACGCAAAGAGGCGGACCGATTCAACCACAATTACGTCGGCACCGAACACATCCTGCTCGGGCTCATCAAGCTCGGTCAGGGCGTCGCCGTGAACGTCCTTGGCAAGCTCGGTCTCGACCTCGAAACCGTGCGCCTTCAGGTCGAGCAGCAGGTTGGCTCCGGCCCTGAAACCAAGATGGTGGGCAACATCCCCTACACGCCCCGCGTGAAGAAGGTGCTCGCGCTCGCCAGCAAGGAAGCCAAGGCGCTCAATCACAGCTACGTAGGAACTGAGCACATCCTGCTCGGCCTGCTGCGCGAGGGAGAAGGCGTGGCTGCGCAAGTCCTGCGCAATCTCGACATCAATCTCGACAAAGCCCGCAACGAGATCCTCAAGGAACTTGATCCAAACTTCAGCTCCAATGAGGAGGAAGAGGAGGAGGAGTCTGATTCCGTCACCCCCGGCGGCGGCGGCGAGGACGATAAAAAGAAAAAGAAGAACGACAAGACTCCTGCCCTGCGTGCCTTTGGCCGCGACCTCACTGAACTGGCTCAAAAGGGCGAGATGGATCCCGTCATCGGCCGCACCGAAGAGATCGCCCGCGTCATCCAGATCCTCTGCCGCCGCACCAAGAACAATCCAGTCCTCATCGGCGAAGCCGGTGTGGGCAAAACTGCCATCGTCGAAGGTCTGGCCCAGGAAATCATCAACGGCAACGTGCCGGAGATCCTGCGTGACAAAAAAGTGATCACTCTCGACCTCGCCCTCATGGTCGCAGGCACAAAGTATCGCGGTCAGTTTGAAGAGCGCATCAAGGCTGTGATGGATGAGATCAGGCGCAGCAAGAACATCATCCTCTTCATCGATGAAATGCACACCATCGTCGGTGCCGGCTCTGCCGAAGGCACCATGGACGCAAGCAACATCATCAAGCCGGCCCTGAGTCGTGGTGAGTTGCAGGTCATCGGCGCCACAACCCTGAATGAGTTCCGCAAATACATCGAAAAGGACAGCGCCCTCGAACGCCGCTTCCAGCAGGTGAAAGTGGAGGAGCCTTCCGTCGAGGATGCCATCAAGATTCTCATGGGCCTCAAAGGCAAGTACGAGATGCATCACAAGGCAAGGTACAGCGACGACGGCATCCGCTCTGCCGTCACGCTCAGTTCCCGCTATCTCACTGCACGATTCCTTCCTGACAAAGCCATCGACATCATGGATGAGGCCGGTGCCAAGGCGCGCATTGGCGCCATGACACGCCCGCCGGAACTCAAGGATATCGATGCCGAGATCGAAGCCATCCGCGTGGAAAAAGAGACCTCCATCAAGGATCAGGATTTCGAAAAAGCTGCGCGATTGCGCGACCGCGAAAAGAATGCCAAGAAACGCTACGATGACATTCTTGAAACCTGGAGAAGCAACAACCAGGAGCGCATCGTTGACGTCACCGAAGACGACATCATGAGCGTTGTCTCCAAATGGACCGGCGTGCCGCTCCAGCGCATGGAGCAGGCAGAGGCTCAGAAGCTTCTCAAAATGGAAGCCGAACTCAAAGGCAAGGTCATCGGTCAGGATGAAGCTGTCATCGCCATCAGCAAGGCGCTGCGCCGCAGCCGGGCCGACCTCAAAGATCCCCGCCGCCCGATCGGCTCCTTCCTTTTCCTCGGCCCCACAGGCGTCGGCAAAACCTTCCTCGCCAAGAACCTTGCCGAGTTCATGTTTGGCACACCCGAGGCGCTGATCCAGATCGACATGAGCGAGTACATGGAGAAGCACACCGCCAGCCGTTTGATTGGTGCCCCTCCCGGTTATGTCGGCTATGAAGAGGGCGGTCAGCTCTCCGAAGCCGTGCGCCGCCGCCCTTACAGTGTCGTGCTGTTTGACGAAGTCGAAAAAGCGCATCCGGATGTGATGCACTTGCTGCTCCAGATTCTTGAAGAGGGAAAAGTGACCGACAACTTCGGCCGCAAGATCGATTTCCGGAACACCATCATCATTCTCACCTCCAATGCCGGGGCTGAAGTGATCAAACGCCAGACAACCCTTGGCTTTGCCGCCATGGGTCAAAACCAGGCCGACAATTCCGCCATCAAGGAAAAGATCACCGAAGCCGCCAAAAAATCCTTCAAGCCCGAGTTTCTCAATCGTCTGGATGACCTCGTCGTCTTCCGCATGCTGGAGAAGCCCGAACTCACCCAAATCGTTGAGCTCGAAGTCAGCAAGGTGGTGGACCGCCTGAAGAAAAGGAATATCACCATCGCGCTGGATACCACCGCGACCGAGTTCCTCATGAAGGAAGGCTATGACCCACAGTATGGTGCCCGCCCAATGCGCCGTGCCGTAGAAAAGAATATCGAGGATCCTCTCGCCGAGCACCTTCTCCGCGGGGATATCCGTGAGGGCGATATCGTTCAGGTTTCTTTCGATGCCGAAAACAAGCGTCTGAAATTCGCCGCTGAAAACGCTCCCAAAAGCACCGAAGAGCCCGTGACCTGAAACGACTGACCGGAACCTCTATTTAAAGCGCCGGCGGGCCTCTCGCCGGCGCTTTCTTTTGCCCAATCGCCACCTCAGAATGCTCACCTGCTTCCTGAAGTTAGTGAAAATTATGGTTGTTTGAAATCTGCCGACCTGCTAAAACCGAATCCTCGTGTTTTACCCCTCCCCCCGATTCACCAGCTTTTTGAGCCTTTGCCTCATCGGCACATGCGCTTGTGCGGAGGATTCTTTCCTGCCGCTGCCAAAGGCTGGCCTGGAATTGCCGGGCACTGAGACGCCACGGTTAGAGACCCGTTTTCTCAAACCCACGAAGTCCATCAAGCCACCGTCCCTGACCACTCCGCAGATTGCCGCAGGGGCACAACCTCAGATCAACGCACCGACCATTGCACGTCTTCGCCGCCTGATTCTCATGCCGGGCGGACTCACCCCTGAGGTGATGCGTGAACAGATTCTGGCAGGCGGCCAGAGTCGACAGCCTGTGACCGTTGTCGGCATGAACGCTCCTGCACCCATCCTCGCCAAACTGGCGAATCTCTTTGGCAGCGATGTGAATGAGGTCACGCAAAAGAAGATCGTCGACACAGTTCGTCAGGGTCTCGACACCGGCAAGACGAGCACGGCCCCACGCCGCGTCGAAGTGGTCGGCTGGCTGCCAAGTGAAGGCGTGATGGCTGTGGCCGTTTATCCCGAAAGCTGAGGCCCTCCGGCGGTTTAACAACGGCCTTATCCGCAGATTCCTCAGACGGCACCGTTAGGCACTTATCATCTGAGTCATCATCGCAATCTGCGGAATACTTCTGGCGGTTTTACAACTCCTTGATGCGGATGTTGCGGAACCAAGCCTCGTCGCCGTGATCGGTCAGCATGAGGTGACCTTTGCCGGGAGCAAAACCAACTTTGCTCTTAAATTTACTGGCGGCGATGCGCTTCTTCCAGTCATCGGTGGTCGTGTCGGCCTCAGAGGCGAGAGCTCCATTTAGCCAATGCTCGATCCTGCCATTCTTCACGACAACCCGACTGTTGTTCCATTCGCCCGCAGGCTTGAGCAGCTTGCCGGCAACAGGCTCCTTGATGTCGTAAATGGAAGCGGTCGTGTGGCTTCCACCCTTGAGGCCATCAGCATGTTTCATGTCATCGATCATTTGATACTCGATGCCCAGCCACTCCTTGCCGCCAACTTTGGTGACCCAATACTTCACTCCATTGTTGCCGCCGGGTTCGACCTTCCATTCCCATTCCAGTTCGAAACTGGAGTACTCCTTCTCAGACAGCAGCATGCCGCCAGGCGTACCATTGAGATGAATGGTGCCGCTTTCGATACTCCAACCCGCACCAGGGATTTTACCATCCGGTCCGCTCCAGCCTGCGAGCGTTTTACCGTCGAAGAGGGAGACGAAATCAGCAGCCTGAGCTTGGAGAGCTGAAAGGGTAAGGAGAACTGAAAGGAATGCGGAGCGTTTCATGGTGGGCGTAGCAAACGCGGGATGACTAAAAGTCTTTCGATGCGGCCTGCGCTCAATCGTATGAAATCGACTCAAAAACTGCACCACCGAGAAGCAACTCACCATCATAGAGCGCACAGATTTGCCCCGGGGTCAGGGCCCTTTGAGGTTCCCGGTATTCGAGTTCCGCACGACCGCCACCAAGCGGTGTGAATTGAGCCAGGCCAGCGGGACACCGATAGCGCGGCTGGGCATTCAAAACTCTCGACTGATCTAAAGGCAGACCCGTGTTGGAGATGCCCGTGAGTGTGCAGCGCTGCGCCCAGAGCAATGGCGTATCGGGGCGCTCGATGGCGATCACTAATTCGCGGGTTTCATGGTGCTTGGCGACGACCACATACGCTTGTTTGTACAAGTTGCTGGCCACGCCGATCCCCTTGCGCTGACCGAGGGTGTAAAGATGCAGCCCATGATGCTGGCCGAGCACGCGGCCTTTGAGATCGACAATATTGCCGGGACGATCCGCCACAAAGGTGCGGAGAAAATCCTCCATTTTCACCTCACCGATAAAGCAGATTCCCTGGCTGTCTTTTTTCTCCGCCGTTTTCAGGCCGAGCCTGCGAGCTTCTTCACGCAACTCAGGTTTCAAAAGATGTCCGATGGGGAAACGCGCGATTCGCACCTGCTCGGGCCGCATCATGGCAAGGAAGTAGGTTTGATCTTTGTTCGGATCGGCACCCCGGTGTATCATGCTTTCATCCTTTCTGGCATAATGCCCTGTGGCGATGGCGTCGAAACCGCGCTCCTGCGCCCAATCCCAGAGCACGCCAAATTTCATCTCGCGATTGCACATCACATCCGGATTCGGCGTGATCCCTTCCTGATAGCCTTCAAGGAGGTATTTCACCACCCTTTCGCGGTATTCCTTCATGAGGTTCACGACATGAAACTCGATGCCGAGCTGATCAGCGACGGCGCGTGCATCGACGATGTCCTCCTCCCATGGACAGTGCCCAATGATGCCTTCTTCATTGATCCAGTTCTTCATGTAGGCACCCACCACTTCATGCCCCTCCCGCACCAGCAGCGCCGTGGCGACGCTGCTATCCACTCCTCCTGACATGGTGGCGAGAATCTTCATCATCCCACTCTGCACAGGGATTCACGGGAAACAAATGTCGCCGCAGGGCACAAGCCATTGCCGCCGGATTTGAACATGACCAGAATTGCAGCCCACTCGAATGCGGTGTGGTCGCCTCATCCCCTTCCTGAAGCTCAACTTCACGGCAGCGTAAATCCCATCTTCTTCCACCAAGTCTCCAGTTCATCCGCGCCAAAATCTGCGAGAATGTGGTCGTCCACATCAATGCTTGGCGCTTTCGTCTGCCGCGTGAGTGCCAGCATTTCCGCCCTCGCGGCGGGATCACGGATAACATCCAGGGTGACAAATGAAATGCCGTGGCCCGTGAGCCATTCAATGGCTTCATCACACCATGGGCAACCGGGCTTGATGAAAAGACGGATTTGTGTCGGGGTAATCATGACGGCTCATCATTACGACACTTTTCTGATTTGCACGATGACTTCCATCTTCTGCGTGCTTTTGCCCCAGAAGCGGCCGCTGACGGGTTTGATGTCACCGTAGTCACGACCATTGGCAAGCTTGATGTAGCGCGTATCAACCTCACGATCATGTGTGGGGTCCCATGCTTTCCAGCCATAGTGCGGGAGAAAAACTTCCATCCAGGCATGGGAGGCTTCGTTCTCGTCTTCGACCTTCCCATTGAAGAAGTAGCCGCTGACGTAACGCGCCGGGATCCCCTGGCTGCGGCACAAAGCGATCATCACGTGCGCATAGTCCTGACAGACTCCACGCCGGTCGCGCAGTGCGGACGCTGCATCCGTGTGCACATGAGTCCAGTCCGGGTCATAGACAAAACTTTGATACACATGACG
>CANJVS010000060.1 GCA_947477755.1 Verrucomicrobiaceae bacterium
AGGCGTGTAGCCGCGCTTTTGCAGATCCTCAAGCGTGTAGAGGTTGCCCAGGCTCTTGCTCATCTTGCCGCCATCCACCATGAGATGCGTGACGTGGAACCAGTGATGCGCGAACTTGCCATGCGTGGCACAGCAACTCTGGGCAATCTCGTTTTCGTGATGGGGAAAAATCAGGTCAACGCCGCCGCTGTGAACATCAAAATCCTCGCCCAAGTATTCCAGAGCCATTGCGCTGCACTCCAGATGCCAGCCGGGGCGGCCTTCTCCCCATGGGCTAGGCCAGTAATTCACTCCATCCTCCGGCTTGCGCGCCTTCCAGAGCGCAAAGTCGGCCAGTGAGTCCTTCGAGTATTCATCACTGTCCGTCGCGTTTGCCGCCACGGTGGCACCGAGTCGCAGTTCACGATCTTCCAAGTGGGAAAGCCGACCGTAATCGGCATACGAGGCCACTTTGAAATAGACGCTGCCATCGGCTGTCGCATAGGCATGACCCCGCTGGATCAGTGTCTCGATCATGCGGATCTGGTGCGGAATGTGTGCCACAGCGCTCGGCTCGACATGTGGCTGCAGCAGGTTCAGGGCAGCGCAGTCGGCGTGAAACTTCTCAGTCCAGTGGCGGGTGAAATCCGTCAGCGTCTGTCCTGCCTTTTGTGAGTCACGAATCGTCTTGTCATCCAGATCGGTCAGATTGCGCACATGCCTGGTAGGCAGGCCGCCCATCTCGACCACGCGACGAAACACGTCCTGCGCCACAAAGGTGCGGAAGTTCCCGATGTGGGCTGGGCCGTACACGGTCGGTCCGCAGCAGTAGAACCGAAGTGTTTTGCCATCGAGCGGCGTCACAGCACGCGGCTCGCGGGTGAGGGTATCGTGAAGAGTCAGGGCCATGGGGGCGCGAAGATGGCGAAGGTCAGGCTCTCAGCAAGGCGGAGCACAGTTTTTATCCGGCCTGCTCGGCGATGCTGGAATAACCAATGAGCCAGGTCGCAGCCCGGGTGGAGAAGGATAGGTGGACGAACGACCGGCCCGAAGGCGCCGGCGAGTGAACTCATGCAGGACTGTCTCTGCTCTGAATGGCGACTGTGTCCTAAGTCCAGCCAGAGACCTTGCGCAGTGCCTTGTTGCCGCTACTCTCGCGCCTGTGCCGAACCCACCTCACAGCCCGCGACAACTTTTTCATCTGCTCGATACGGGACGCATGAGTCTTGCTGAATTTCGCGAGGCGATGAAGACCAATGCCTTGGAGATCATCGAGGAGATGGAGGAGGATCATCTCAATCCAGTACAGGCGTTTTTGGAGCAGATGCTCTGCAGGCGCGCTGCGTCGAAATTGTTGAAGAAGCACAAGGAATCGCTGATCCGTGAGGTGCTTCAGGCATTGTCGGAGATTGATGATTTTCATCCCGCGCGCTGGCTTTGGAATGCGAGGCATCCGCACGTGCCACTGCACGCTTTTTTCCGCAGCAAACGGGAACCCGTCTTCCGCGTGATCGCGATGGAAGCCATGCCGCAGGTGGTGACGGTCACGGTGGAATACAGTGACACAGCATCCGCAAGTGTGATCCGTGAGGCCTTCCGCCTGCGTCGTGACCGCCGGGGGCAGTTGGGACTTGAACTGCGGCAGGGAGGTCCGGCAAACAACTCCGGCATAGAGCCGCTCCAGCGGAATAACTAACATTGAAGGTGATTTTCCCGCGCTTTAACGCCTTGGCGAGAACCGTCTTTCTTCAATCAAATGGCCGCAGGGCGGGGCCGTCAGTCTTGGCTCAAATGGGCGTAACGCCCCTTTGATTGATGCAGATCACACGCAAGCCGAGCTTGACTCAGCGGTCTGTGCTGAGCACTGAGCAGACATGAATCAGCCACCCCCGCCACCTTTGCAGAGCGCCATTGTCTTTGGAGCAGGCAGCTGGGGCACGGCGCTTGCCGCACTGCTTCATGAGCGTGGCTTGCAGGTGCAGTTTTGGGGGCGCGATGAGGCACTGATGAGGGAAATCCACGAGACCCGGCGGAATTCCCGCTATCTGGCCGGCCTGCATCTGCCTGTCGGCATTGCCGCGACGAGTGATTTGCGTGCGCTGACGGCGGCGGACATGCTCGTTTTTGTCGTGCCATCGAAAGGTATCCGTGAAACGGCGCAGATGGTGGCGGGGACTGGACTGCACAAGCAGGCGAAAGTGGTCGTGTCCTGCGCGAAGGGGATCGAGCTGCACACTGGTAAACGCATGTCGGAGATTCTTGCCGAGTATCTGCCCGGCACAGCGCCTGCGGTTTTGACCGGCCCGAATCATGCCGAAGAAGTGTCGCAGCGACTCGCTACCGCAGCCGTGGTGGCCTGTACGGACGAAACTGTCGCGCGAGACGTGCAGGCCTGCTTCACCCTGCCATGGTTCCGCAGTTACACGAGCGATGATGTGACCGGTGTCGAGTGGGCGGGGGCAATGAAGAATCCATACGCCATCGCCGCCGGGATTGCTCTCGGCCTGCATCTCGGCGACAACGCGATCGCCGCGCTGGTGACCCGTGCGCTGGCGGAGATGGTGCGACTCGTCGTGCGCATGGGCGGCAAAGCGGAGTCCTGTTTCGGCCTAGGCGGTGTGGGCGATCTGATCGGCACCTGCTACTCGGAGCACAGCCGCAATCATCGCGTCGGCAAGCTGCTTGGCGAAGGCATGTCGCTCGCGGACATCATTGCCAGCACACGCATGGTGGCCGAAGGCGTGCTAAACACGGCCAGCCTGTTCGAAGCGGCGCAGGCCCATCAGGTCCGCACGCCGTTGCTGGCTGAAATCAATGCCATCCTGCATCAAGGCAAACCTGCTCGCGAAGCCATGCATGCGCTGCTCTCCCGCGATCCAAGGGCTGAGATGGACGGTGGGCGTTGAGAAAGCCTGGTTCCGGACCTTGTAATCATTCCGCGTCGGCAAGCACAGATTCCTCTTCTTCTTGCCGGGCGGAGAGTGATTCGCGCTGCGTAAGATAGTCGGCGAGGATGCTGTCCAGTTCCATGAGACTTGAGACATGGCTGAACTTGCCGCGCAGGTATTTGCCCCCAGGGATGCTGCGCGTGTAGTTCATCAGACGGGTGCGCATGGAGCGCATCATTTCGAACTCGCCGCGCCTGCTGCGTGGGATGGCCATTTCACAATGACGGCGCATGAGCGCGAAACGCTGTTCGATGCCTGCTGGTTCGGCGTAGGTGCCTGTATTGAGGTAATGCTTAGCCTCCTGAAATACCCATGGATTACTCATCGCCGCGCGACCGATCATGATGCCCCGCACATTGGTTTGAGCGCGACGCCGTTCGACATCGGAGCCGCTGGTGATGTCACCATTGCCGATGACCGGGATTTTCACCGCATCGGCGACCTGGGCAATCACGTCCCAGTCGGCGACGCCGCTGTAACCCTGGGCTCGAGTGCGCCCATGTACGGTGATGGCCTGGATACCGCTGTCTTCGAGCAGCTTGGCGACTTCGACGGCATTGATACTTTGAGCATCCCAGCCGATGCGCATTTTTGCAGTAACCGGGATGTTGACCGCTTTTGTCACTTCACGGGCTACGTCCGCAAGCAGCGGGCAGTTCTTGAGCAGGGAGGAACCGCCATTTTTAGAAACGACCTTGTTCACCGGGCAACCAAAATTGATGTCGATGAAGTCGGGTTGCTTCCAGTCGATGATTTTACGCGCTGCCTCACCCATGCGAGCGCCGTCGGCTCCAAAGAGCTGCACCCCAATCGGATGCTGGGAATCATCAAACTCTGTGTAGTGCTGCGTTCGATCGTCCCGCTGAAGAATGCCCTCGGAAGAAACGAATTCGGTGACCATCACGTCGGCACCCAGTTCTTTGCACAAGGCACGAAAGACCACATCCGTGACACCCGCCATCGGGGCGAGGTAGAGAGGGAAGCTTTTATCGTGAAACCAGGGAAGCATTGCGGAAATTAAGCGAGTATGGAGATTCTGGCAATGTTCGTGCTTGCTCTTATGGCAGGATGGGATGGGTTAAACATTGATGAGCGAAATGACGACTACCCCATCCACTGGCAAACTCAACCCTACCAGCAAGGATTACGAACTGCCGGAATCAGCCGCATCGGCAGGGACTGGAAGTATGAATGTCTCTGCCAATACCAATGAATCTGCAAACGTGGAAATCGATTCAACTGAGTCCGCTATCACCACGGACAAGGCACAGTCGATTCACCACGAGGCGCTGACGCTCATGCAAGGTACCGAGTCGGGAATGGACCGTTTTTTTGGGCAATCCTACTCCTGCCCCGTCGTCGCCCGAACTGCCAGCCAATCCCTGATCGACTCTTTTGATGACAAAGGTCTTTGGCTGTCCAGCCTCGTGCAACCAAGGCATCTGGTGAGTGAATTACGCCAGCAGTGCGCCCTGCTCACTTCACTAGTCGTCACTCAGTGGGTCCGGCAGGGAGAGACGCATAAACTCAAGACATTGGGTGAGGCCCTGCTTGCCGAGCCGGCGTCCGCTATCACTCACGATTCCGGTCAGATCATGGTCATGCTGGCCGATCTGCTCGGTATCCTTCGCCCGCAGACGGCGCAGCGCCTTTTGGAGGCATCTCGCCCCCATCTCAAGGACAGCCGTGACCTCTCCCTGATGAGGCAGGCTCAGCAATGGGTGGACTTGGGGAGTTTGCTGGAATCGACCAGCACTGATGAACGAATTTTTTGGAATCGCCGCTTGAGGGAGCCTCGCGTTGACTGGGATTGGGAGTCGGCTGATGCGCGCATGGCATTGCAAAAATTAGGCCGGTTATTGCCCGAAACTGGTGCTGATCTTGGACTTATCCAGCACACGGTTCCGGGATGCTGGTGGGATCTTTTGCGTGAGCAGCGATCAGCGGGCACGCGCACCCTGACTGGCCCCGCATCATCGTCTACGCCCACAGCGTTCCTTGATTCTAAACAGAGGGGAAGCTTTACCATTGGCCTGCTGCTTGGCACTTTAGGGATGGCCTGTGTCGGATGGCTCTATGTAGGCTCGTTGCCCGAGACGGTTTCATCCGTGTCTCTTGAGCAGCCGCCCGCTCTTCCGCCTGCTCGGCCTGAGGTGGCGGTTGTGGGGCCGGTTGCCCTGGCGGAGCCGCCCGCCGTCAAGGAGCCACCCGCACCGCCGATTCGGGATTCTTTGCGCCAACTCAAGGCGGTTCTGAAAATCTCCCCGGAAATGATTGCACCCGCATCCTTGCCGATGCCGGAAACAGCGTCCCCCCCGACAAACACGGCGGAATCTGCAACTGCCACGAAATCAACTTTGGATGGCAAGACATCCGGAAACTCTGACCCAAAGGCGCTCTCGAGAGAGAAGGAGCGTTTGGCCTTTGCTCAGAAGCATCCTGAGGTGAAACGCATCTTCAGCCTCACTCGTGGCAGTACGCTGCGGGAGGATGATGGTTTAGTGCAGGGTGCATCCAGTGTCGCGCCGCTCGGCAGTCAGTTGCACTTGGACCTGCTGCGCATGCTCATTCTTGATCCGCCTGAACATGCTGAGATGCGCCGTGCTGCCACCAGGATAGCACTCCGCAGTCTGCCGCCCGCGGATGTCATATCCCTTTTTGATCTCTGCCTTTATAGTGGCTCACCGAATGAGATGGAGATCAAGCAGTGCCTGTCCCTGCTTCTTGAACTGCCACCGGATGGCCTCACGGAGGAGCAAATCAAGCGCTTGAAGATCATGGCGGCCGGTTCGTGACAAATTCCTCATGCATGACGGCTCTTGACCGAGCGACAGGTTTGATCGAATAGCGCGCATGATCTCAAGCGAACCCGTCGGCCAGTACCTCTCAGTATGGGGAGAAGGCCCAATCTGGCATCAAAATCGTCTGCTCTATGTGGATATCGAAACCCACAAGATTCTGTCCTATGAACCCGCCAGCAGCGTGGAGAAAATCTGGGACGTCGGACAGCGCGTCGGGACCGTTGTGCCACGCCTTAAAGGTGGGCTCGCCTGGGCGGGTGACACGGGGTTCCATTTCCTTGATGAGATCAGCGGAGTAAGCACGCCTGCAGGTGACCCGGAGTCCGGCTTGCCTGACAACCGTTTTAACGATGGCAAGTGCGACCCGGCCGGACGTTTCTGGGCAGGCAGCATCTGCCTGAAAAAACTCCCGGAAGCGGCGCTCTACTGCCTGCACCCTGACTTGCGAATCGAGAAGAAGTTCAGCCCCGTCACCAATTCCAACGGCATCGTTTGGACTCGAGACGGCAGCATCATGTATTACATCGACACGCCGAGCAAGAAGGTGCGGGCGTTTGATTATGACAATGCCACCAGCGCCATCTCTCATGAACGCGTCATCTGGGATACCAGTGCGGATTCTAGCAGTCCGGACGGCATGGCGATTGACAGTGAAGACCGTCTTTGGATCGCCTTTTGTCATGGTGGTAAAGTGGTTTGCTTTGATCCGAAAACTCAGCGTGTCGTTGAGCGGATCGATTTTCCTTGTGTCGAGACCACGGCGTGCGCGTTCGGCGGTCCTGACCTCCGCGACTTGTATGTGACGACAGGCCTCATGCCTGGGAGGGAGGAACCTCTGGCCGGGCGCCTTTTTGTCTGCCGTCCCGGGGTTCAAGGAGTTTCGTCGCAGGCTTTCGCGGGATGATTGATCAGCCCCGGTGCACTGATTTGTCTTCTTGCTTTCCCCTCAATCGCGCCTAAACACCTCGCCTCTATGGCATCAACTCCAGTCATCAATCTCCGCAAAGGCCACGCCGTCCGTCATAATAACGAAGTGTGTGTCGTGTCTGCATTCGAATTAAAAACTCCTCCGCGCATGGCATCCTTCGTTCAGATGTCCGTCAAAGCGCTGAGCACAGGCAAGGTCTACAACCTGCGCATGACCTCCAATGAATCGCTCGAATCAGTGAACCTCAATCGCGAGCCGCATGAGTACAGTTACAAGGATGGCGACGGCTACCATTTCATGCACCCTGAGACTTTCGAGGATGTGATGCTCATGGAAAGCCAGATCGGTGATGCTAAGAACTATCTCATCGAGGGGCAGAAATACACGGTCCAGTTTGCCGATGATGTCGTCGTTGGCATTGAGCTTCCTCCATCGGTGGTGATGAAGGTCACCGAGTCTCCCGAGGGAGTTAAAGGTGACTCCGCTAACAATGTGTATAAAGCGGCAACTCTTGAAACCGGTCTTATTGTCCAAGTACCACTTTTCATTGGCCCGGGTGATAAAATCACCGTGAAAACCGAGGACAACAGCTATCTCGGACGCTCGAACTGATTCAGTCTTCCGGCTCAGGCAGGATTAACAAAAAACGCCGCAGTGCAAACTGCGGCGTTTTTTATGTTAAGCATTCGCCAATCGCCTTGTCAGTTCTTCGCGGCCACTTTTTGGTCTTCGGTCAACTGTTGGCTGATTTCCTCCGCAGCCATCTCCGAACCCGTGTCTCGGGTTGCGGGCCATGAAGCGTCCATATTGAGCATTTCGGGCGGAATCAGTTTTAATGTGGACGCAGTCTTGGTGAAGCCGCTGTAGGCAAGTGGTATCGCGGTCACGCAAATGCGGTCGCCACCGATACGCTGAACATGCAGGGCTGTGACTTGCGGCTTGTTGGCGTCCATCGAGATCGTGTCGCCGACACGAAATGGCTCGTCCTTGATTGTCAAACCAGGCAGCAGGATCTCGATGTCGACATCTTCCATATCGGTTGCGCGCGCTCTCACCACCCATCCTGAGGTGACCACGTCCTTAGGGGTCAGCATGCGCAGGGTTAAGACCTTGTAGCTTCCCTGCAGATAAATGGGTTGTTCGTGCTTGTAGTTGCGGATGTAGGAGCGCTTCAGGATGTCGTTTTTCACGCTTATCTGCTCGCTCGAGTAAGGGAAGAATTCGGTTAGCAGTTCCCGCGCGTTATACTTTTTACCACTGGGTACGGTGAAGGTGGTCCATGGGCGCAGTGGTTCCAGTTTGTGGAATTTCGCCAACATCTTGTAGTTAAAGGATTTCTCCGGATGCGCGAACACCATGATGCTGAAAAACCAGCAGAAAGTAGCCACTCCCATGAGCAGAGTGATCAGAATAGCCCACCAGAAAATGCCGCCGGCACCTTCCTTTTTCTTGGAAAAATTGCCGCCGCCGTAGGAGCGATGCTCGCTCCCGTCGCTCATAAATCGAATATGCATAACAATTGTGAGAAGGTTATTGGAAGTAATAGCATCGAAATTTTCGAAGAGGTACTTCCGCTATTGAAAAAGGAAAGATTTTTCTGTGAATAACTCGAAATCATCGGCATGAGTCAGTCGGTTATGTTGTTTTGGGTTCGAAGGAGGTCCCGCAACCGCAATTCCGGGCAGCGTTTGGGTTTTCGACCCGGAAACCTGAATCATTCAGAGCCTCGACATAGTCAATCTGACTATGGTTGAGAAACTCGAAGCTCTGCGGATCCACAATCAGGGAAACACCGCCATGAACAAAAATGGAATCAGTCGCTCCAGCTTGGTCGATTTTCATGGTGTATTGCCACCCGGCGCAGCCACCCTTTTCGACCAAAACACGCAACCCCGACCCCGCCGCAGCACTTTTCTCCTGCAGCAACTGCTGAAGATGAAGGACGGCACGGTCGGTTATGGTGATCATTAGCGGGGTTTTGCGGGAATTGTGATCACCGCCCTTTTCACAGGCGAAGATCACATGCAAGGATTACGTGTCCGATCAAATCAGTCTTTGCACATTCTATGTCTAAAATCCGCATTCTCTCCGACGCACTCGCCAGCCAGGTGGCAGCTGGAGAAGTCGTGGAAAGGCCGGCTGCTGTGATTCGTGAACTGGTGGAAAACAGTCTGGATGCTGGAGCCGCGCATGTGACTGTCGAGGTCCAGCGCGGAGGGTCGGCGTTGATTCGCATCACGGATGACGGTATCGGAATGGATCGTGAGGACGCCTTGCTGTGCATTGAACGCCATGCCACCAGCAAGATACGCACCAAGGAGGATCTGGCGGCCATCGAAACCTTTGGTTTTCGCGGCGAGGCACTGCCCAGCATCGCCAGCGTTTCCCGCTTTCGCCTGGCCACGCGCCAGAGAGAGGCGCTGAGCGGCACGGAAATCGAAATCATGGGCGGCAAACTCATGGGAGTGAAGGACCATGGCGGAGGATCCGGCACGGTCATTGAGGTGAGATCGCTGTTTTTCAATGTGCCGGCGCGCCGTAAATTCCTGCGGGCGGAGGCCACGGAATATGCCCATATCGAGCAGCAGTTCCGCACCCACGCGATCGCTAATTCGCGGGTGACATTCACCCTGATTCGCGATGGAGGAGTCGCTTTCCATCTGCCGGGCACGCAGGAGACTCTGGAACGCATTCGCGGCCTCGCCGGAGATGAGCTTGCTGGCCGCCTCATCAAGGTTGAGCGCACCACGTCTCAAGGCGTCAGTGTGTGGGGCTACATCGGCGGACCTGGGCTGAGCCGATCCAGCCGCCAGCAGCAAATCACCTTTTTAAACGGCCGGCCAATCGAAAGCCAATCCATCAATTATGGACTGCGGGAAGGGTTTCACACCACACTGATGAAGGGGCAGTATCCCGTGACCTTTCTTTTCCTGGAGATGAGTGCCGAGGCTTTCGACATCAATGTGCACCCAGCCAAGAAAGAGGTGCGCTTTCACGATGGTTTTACCGTGCGTGATTCTGTCGCAAAGGCAGTTAGGCAGGCTCTGGAGAATGCCAACAAACTGCCTGAAGGCCATCCGACGCCCGCCCGGGCCATGGTGTCGATGATCGAGTCGCATCAGCAGCAATCATTCACTCTGCCCGCACCTGCACGGAGCATTGACGTGACTCCGCGTCAGGCACCAGCGTCTTTTCAGGAGCGTGAAATCGTGCCGGCACAGGTTGAGCGGCCAATGCCGGGGCCTGCGGAATCTCCGCCGGCACCACTTGAGCCGCCAGTGGCGGAGGTGCAGGCGAGCGCTCCGGAAAAGCCTGCCATGCCAGCCTTCCGCATCATTGGCGTTCTGCATCGTCTTTATGTGCTGATGGAAAGTGCCGAGGGGCTTGTGCTCATGGATCAGCACGCCGCACATGAGCGGGTGAATTTTGAAAAGATGCGCCGGGCCATGGAGCAGGGCGGGGTGCCTTCCCAGCGTCTTCTGATGCCTCTCATGCTGCAAACCAGCCCGCGTGATGCGGATATTCTCAAACGTCACCTTGACTCGCTCTCGCGTCTTGGAATTGAAGCGGAACCCTTTGGCCCGAACACCTTCAAGATTGAAGCACTGCCCACTTTTTTAAAGACTGACGATCCCCTTGCGTGGCTGGATCAGGTGATTGAGGAACTGCAAAGCCTAAGTTCCAAAAGCTCCTCACTGCGCCTTGGCGAAGACATGATCGCCACCACGGTGTGCCGGCATTCCGTGAAAGCGAATGACAAACTTTCCATGCCTGAAATCCAGGCATTGCTGGATGATCTCTTTGCC
>CANJVS010000061.1 GCA_947477755.1 Verrucomicrobiaceae bacterium
GTCGGGCATAACCATCAGCGTGGCGATTTCACCTTTGATGGCACGGGTGAAGTGACCAACAACGTCCTCGCCATGTACGTCTACCACGCCGTGCTGGAGAAAGACTGGCTCATCGGTCACCCGGCGATCAGCGAGGAAGCGCGGAAGGAAAACATTCAGAAGATCAATCGCGCCTCCGACAAGTGGCAGACATGGAAGAGTGATCCCTTCCTCGCTCTCACCACCTACATCCAGCTCATCCAGGAGTTCGGCTGGGAAAGCTGGCGCAAGTATCTCTACAGCTTCTCCGACAGCAGCTTCGGCCCGGCTCCCGCCAATGACGATGCCAAACGCGATCAGTTCCTGGTCCGCTACTCGAAGATCGCGAACAAGAATCTCGGCCCCTTCTTTGATGCCTGGGGCATTCCCGTCAGTTCATCCGCAAAGGCTGAAGTGAGCAAGATGCCGCCATGGATGCCAAAGGGCCTGTGATCAGGGATCAAGACCGCTTCACAAAGCGGTAGTGCGAGACGATCCACTCTTCACCATCACGATATCCCCAGAGTTCCGCGCAGGCCATGAAGAAGATGCGCCAATAGCACCACCATTGCACCGCCTGATTCCCGCCATATGTTTCGCGGAAGATCGGCATGATCTCGGCCTTGTGAGCATCCATTTTGGCGAGCCATGCCTCTGAAGTTTTACTGTAGTGCATACCGCTGACACACCAGTGGTCTTCGATCGTAAGATGATCCTGAAAGTAGAGCAGCAGGTCATCTGAAGGCATCTGGCCACCGGTGAAAAAGTGTTTGGCCATCCAATCGTCGTCGCTAGCGACTTCATAATGATAAGCCAGCTCACGATGCGTGAAGATGTGGACGAAGAGTTTGCCGCCAGGCCTGAGCCAGATGGAGATGCGGCGCAGCAACTCCTGGTAGTTTTTCATGTGCTCAAACATTTCCACCGACACGCAGCGATCAAACACAGCCTCACCCACACCTTCAAAGTGAATCATGTTGGCGGTGATAATGGTGAGGTTTTTCAAGCCGCGACGCGCCGACTCGGCATCGATAAACTGCTTCTGAGTGCTGGAATTGGAGACGCTGGTGATCTGCGCGTTTGGATAGTGTTCGGCCATCCAAAGAGAGAGCGATCCCCAGCCACAGCCGAGTTCGAGAATGCGCTGACCATCCTGCAATTCAGCACGTTCACAGGTGATGCCCAGCATGATGGCCTCCGATTCATCGAAGGTCGTGGTATCCTCCGGCCAGTAACCGGAGCTGTACTTCAGATGTTTGCCGAGGCAGAGCTGGTAGAAGCGTGTGGGCACTTCGTAATGCTGCTGGTTCGCCTCTTCTGTCGAAATGGCGACCGGGCTGGCTTTTAAATCCGCCACATGCCTGAGCAAAGCAGCGCGCCGCGCTTCAATGCCCGGATGCTGATACCTGCTCAGCGTTTTGGCAAGTCGTTGGCGGATGCCGAAGCGGATGGCCGCGTCAGGCAAGATGTCTTTGGCGAGAAGATCGTTGAGATTGAGCATTCGTCAGGAGTTCTTGAACCACGGCACAAAGGCACTCGTGGTGCGCTGATATTCACGATAGGCATCACCTCGCTTCTGGAGGGAAAGCTTTTCAGTAAGTGGGATGCCCGTGACGTTAAGAAGGAAGTGCAGCATGGCGACGGGCGCGATGATGGTAGCCCACCCCCAGTCGGCGGGCAAAGCCATGAGGAAGAGCCCCCACCAAAGCAGCGATTGGAAAAAGTAATTGGGATGACGGCTGTAATGCCACAAACCGAATTGGCAGACGCCTTTGCTTTTGCGCTTAAAGGCCGCGAGTTGAGCATCGGCGACGCCTTCGCCAATGAGGGCTATGAACCAGAGCGCGAGGCCGATGCATTCGAGCGAGTGGAATGTCGTGGAGGTCTGCTGCGTGATCAGGCGCACGGGCAGCATAAGCAGCCAGACCAATGCGGCCTGCGCGAGGAAGAACCAAAAGAAGGCCCGTGGCGGATTCGCCTTCCATCGCTCACGCAGCACGGCATAACGCACATCTTCGCCGGGATGGTGACTGACGACACGCCGCAAGAGGTACACGCCAAGTCGCAGACTCCACAGGGAGACGAGGGCGGTGATGGCAAGGCGGCGCGGCTGCCAACCTGTGCCCGCGATGCCATACAGCAGTGAGACTGGAGCAAAACTTAGCGCCCAAGTGACATCCACAAAGGAGTAGTTGTCCAGCTTTACACTGATTCTCCAAGTGATGAGAAACAGAGCAACCAAAAGGAATGCTGATTCAAGGAGTGGCATGACGGCGACGCGTGAGTTGTTCAGAAAGCCCCTGAATGAGCGGGCGCGTACCGAAATAAAGCACGGCGATGAGGAGCGGCGCGACCAGACTCCAGACGGTGATGCCGTAGATTGAAGTCATGCCGTAGTCGCGGAAGAAAAGACCAGGTTCGGCGAAGAAGCGCTCGATCATATTAGGAATGGAGAGTGTTAGATGTGGCGCGCCGTAAAGGGTCTCACCCGTGCGGTAGAAACCAAGCACTAGAAACCATTGAAGTGGATAGGCGATGGTTTTGAAGATCTGCAACACAGACTGATTGAGCTTCATTGGGATGCCAACGATCAGCGTGAGAAGCGTGGTGGAACCGATGATGGGAAAGATACCGAGCGTGAGGCCGAAGGCGATGGCCTGAGCAATTTTGTGTGGAGTGGCTCCCTGAGTGAGTTGCTGAAGGATGGGATTCAATACCCAGCGCCGCCAGAGTGATGCATCTCCATTCATGAGCGCGGACTCCTGAGTAAGACCGACTCGATGCTGGCACTAGTGGGCACTTTGAAGAGTTGGATAAGCACGTATATGGCCATGATGATGTTTCCAAGCAGCAGGATGCCGATAAGCCACGCGATACGGGCAACCCATGAGACTTCCTTGTATGCCACCCAGCAATAGAAGGTCAAAAAGGCCCAGTAAGTGTCAGCCAATGTCGCGATGAACCAAGGATGTGTGACGACGGCACGCGGTGTTTTCCAAAGTGCACAGTGAACACTGGCCCAACTGGTCACGGCCAGCATGGAAACCAACACGATGAGAAAAAAGCCGCGCAGGAAAAGAATCATGTGGATGTTTCAGCTGGCAGTCAGGCTTGGCAGTGGAGTTCCCGGACGTGTCCATGAAACCTGAACCACACTGATATTCGCGGTGGCAAAACCGGCCTCACTGTACTTGAGATAGTAGTTCCATTTGCGGATGAAGTCCTCGCTGTAGCCTTGGGAGCGAACTTCATCAAGGCGGGCATTGAAGTTGCTGTGCCATTCCGTCAAGGTTCTGACATAACTGGCTCCGAGGTCTTCCAGGGAGTGCATCATCAGGTTGCCGGTGCGGTTGATGGCTTGGTTCACGCGGGCCACCGAGAGAAGAAGTGATCCAGGGAAGATGTGTTTCTGAATCCAATCCACGCCACGACGAAGTTGCTCGTATTGTGTGTCTGGCACGGTGATCATCTGGACAGCAAGGATGCCGTGTGGAGCGAGGACTTCCGCACATTTGGCAAAGTAAGGTTCCAAAAATTTATCCCCTACTGCTTCAAGCATTTCAATGGAAGCTATCTTATCAAAAGTGCCTGTGACGAGACGGTAATCCTGCATGCGGATTTCGATCTTCTCCTGCAAACCAGCTGCAGACACGCGACGCGTCGCTTCATCGAACTGGGCCTGTGAAATCGTGAGCGCAGTGATGCGACAGCCATAAGTCGAGGCGGCGTAGATACTGAACCCGCCCCAGCCACAGCCGATTTCCAGAACATGGTCACTTGCCTTGATGCGAAGCTTTTGACATAAAGCCTCATATTTCGCCTGCTGCGCTGACTCAAGACTCTGGTCAGGCCGGGTGAACCTCGCGGAGGAGTAGGTCATGCTGGGATCAAGCCAGAGCTTGTAGAAATCGTTACCGAGGTCGTAATGTTCCTGGATGTTGCGCCGGCTGGTATGAATGGTGTTTGGACGCAGCAGGTGCCCGATGCGGTTGATGAACTTGAGGAAACCAATGCTGCGGAACTTCTGCGAAGAACCATTCAAACGAGTATTGGCCTGAATGTTTAGAATGAACCATTCAAGGACAGCGCGGATGTCCGGCGTGGTCCAGAGACCAGCCGTGTATGTCTCGCCAAGTCCAACGCCGCCATAACGGGCAATCTCGATGAAGAAGTGAAAGGGGTCGTTTACCTGGATATGCGCGGTGGTCTGCTGACATTCTGGATCTCCAAAGACGAGACGCTCACCACCGGCGAGGTCCAGCTGCAAGCGACCACGAGTCATGCCGCGCAGTATTTTAAGGACAAGCATGCGGTGCAGACAGCGGCGCGTCAGCATCTTGGGCAGCTTGCAGGGAACCACCTCAGCAAGTTCGGTGGATGAATGAGTCTGAAGGGATGATGTCATGGGGGAGGTTGGGTTAGACTGCTGTGTGGGCGAAGTACATCGCGCTGAAGTTCAGGGTTGGCCGCCTTGCGGAAAAAGGTGAAGTGCCGGGCCCAAAGTCTGAAAGCCTGCCAATGAATTTTGGTGATGACCTGAAAGGTGAGAAGCGGGTAACGAAGCAGATACCAAGCCAGGCGTGAATCGGTCAGCGGCCTCCTTTGACCATGGATCCAACTGAGAAGCGTGCGCTCGCCGTTTTCGAGGTCGTCAATGTGGATGCGAATGCGATCCCCAGGCACTTCGAGCTTGAAATGAAAGGACGCATCAAACTTGGAAAAAGGTGAGACGTAAAAGTGCTTGGGAATGGTGAGCTCAAAGAAGCCCTCACGCTGCGGCGTCGCGAGGAAATACAGCTTCATTTCACGAAAGGTGTTGGTGACCTCGGCAATCGCGTGAATCGCGCGACCCGTGGCATCAAAGATAAAGTAGAAACAGACCGGATTGAAGAAGTACCCAAGGATGCGCGGCAAAGTAACGAGACGGATGCGCGCATCTGCCGGAAGCGTGACGTGACATGCTTCAGAGAGCCACTGTTCGAGATTGGCGCGGATACCTGCCGCCCCGAGGTCGAGGTGATCTTGATCGCGGAGGGAATAGAGATTGAAGCGGTTCACGCTGAAGAGCCTCAAGCCGAGCCTGGGCAGTTCTTCAAGGGCGATGTCCATGAAGAACAGGTGATAGCGGAAGCCATGCCGTCTGGGGAGCAGGCGTTCATGCACGACTTCGCAATCGTAGAGGCAGGATGTCAGCGCAGGGTCCATGGATCGCCACTGAGAAGGTTGGTGCAGACTTGAACGGCGGACATCAGGCCATCCTCATGGAAACCATAGCGGCTCCACGCACCGCAGAAAAAGGTGTTGGGACCTTGTAAATCGGGTACCCGTTGCTGCGCATCAATGGCTGCCAGATCAAAGAGTGGGTGCTCGTAATGAATACGCCGGATGATCTTCGCGGGATCGATGTCTTCAGCACCATTAATGGAGACAAAATAGTTCACCTTGTCAGAGACACCTTGGAGCTGATTCATCCAGTAGTGCGTGCTGGGCTGAATGCCGCCGTCGCGGTCAAATTTCACGCGGTAGTTCCACGCAGCCCAGCAGCGGCGTGTGCCCGGCATGAAGCGGTCATCAGTGTGGAGCGTGGCTAGATTCGGCTGGTATTTGAAACAAGATAAAACCTCATGCTCCAATGACGTCGGCGTCGCCAGCATCTTGAGAGAAGTGGGCGCATGCGTAGCCAGAATGACTTTGTCGAATTGTTCTGCCGGGCCGGTTTGCGGATAAACCGTGACGCCTGAGTCAGTGCGATCGATGCGCGCCACCGGAGTGCTCAGTCGGATGCGTTCCGCGAACGGCGCGGTGATCTTGCGAACATACTGCCGCGATCCGTCACACACTGTCCACCAGGGATGCCTGGTTTTCATTCCAAGGAAACCATGGTTGTACCAGAAATGCATCAGGGTGCGCGCTGGAAAATCCAGCATGAGTTCCGGCGGCGTTGACCATACGGCACTGCCCATCGGAACGATATAGAGGTCGAGGAAGTCCTGCCCGTAGCCTTTCGCTCGAACGTATTCACGCAGTGTCATGCGCTCAATGCCAGGATCATCCAGCGCCTCGATCGTCTCATGATTGAAGCGGTTGATCTTTAACAGGAAACTCCAGAATCGCGGACTGAGAAGATTGCTGCGTTGGCCGAAGAGAGTGTCGAGGCTATGACCGTTGTATTCATAACCCGTAGGCAGATGGGCAAGGCTGAATGACATGTCGGTGCGCTTGGTCTCGACGCCGAGTTCATTAAACAGACGGCAGAGCAGCGGGTAGGTCTGATGATTGAAAACCATGAAGCCCGTGTCGACAGGCAATTCACGTCCATCTTCATTGACGGTGACAGTGTTGGTATGACCTCCAATGTAATCATTGGCTTCGAACAGCGTAACGTCGAACCGTCGATGGAGGAAGTACGCACAGCCCAAACCTGAAATACCGGTTCCAATAATGGCTAGGCGCGGGCGGGGCATGACAAGCGGGGGGCAGGTGCAGTGTGCAAATGGTTAGCGTACTCGCCAATCAGATGCACGTGAGACACCCTCCACGGATAGTTCAGTGCAAAATAATCACCACTTTTTCCGCACAAAATTTTCACTCCCCAATTTCATGGCAGTTTTACCTGGAAAAGCCCATTTCACGCAGGGGTCGCTGCTCTCCAAATCATCCAGAAACAGGGCTTGGGGCTCAATCTCCCCAGACAATATGCATTTGTGAGCCGGTACAGGACTGAAAGGGACAGAGCAAGGGGCAACTGGAACCTGTGGCATTCCCTTTCTAAGCCCGAATCAGCCCGCGAATGGGCCGGCCATTCGGCACGATGGGGGTGGGCCGGCCTGCAAAGTCATTGATCGTCTCCTTGCCGGAGTCGATGCCGAGGTGGTGGTAGATGGTGGCCAGAAAATCATGCGGACTGCAGGCGTCCTCGATCACGTCTTCACCGCGCTTGTCGCTGGCACCGATGACACCTCCGGTTTGCAGGCCTCCACCGGCCCACAGATTGGTGAAGGCACGCGGCCAGTGATCCCGACCCGGCTGTACGATTCCGGCTGCCGCACTGGCCTCTCCGGCCCCTGAACTGGCCACATGACTGATCTTCGGCGTGCGGCCAAACTCACCGCTGACGACCACCAACACGCGTTTGTGGAGACCGCGCGCATGCACGTCTTCGATCAGTGCGGAAACAGCCTGATCAAAGGCTCCGGCGCGGAACCTCAGGGCATCAAAGACATGATGATTCACCGCGTGATCATCCCAGTTGCCCACACGGCCGCACTGCGGGCCGTCGAGACAGCTGGTGATGATTTCCACCCCGGACTCCACGAGCCTGCGCGCCAGCAGCAGCTGCTGTCCCCAGCGATGCATGCCGTAACGTTCGCGGGTGCGCTTGTCCTCCTTGCTCAAATCAAAGGCGTGCCTGGTCTGCGGATTCGTGAGCAGGGTCATGGCCTGTGCTTCAAACTGATCCATCGCCCCCATCTCACCGGCGGCATCGACACTGCGCTCCAGGCTGTCCAGACTGCGGCGCATTGCCACACGCTCATTGAGGCGCGTCACCTGCGCCGGATTGGACAGACCCACGTTCGGCACGGCAAAGTCGGGCCGGCTTGGATCGCTCAGCACGGAGAGCGGCGAGTAGGCCTGGTTCACATAACCCGGACCGGCGATGGTGAAGCTGTCGTAATTGATGATCGGATTCACGCCGACATAGTTTGGCAGCGGACTGTTGCGTTTGTTTTTGGAGCGCAGGTAGTTCGCCACCGTCATCCAGTCGGGCAGCAGCGGCTTCGGCTTGTCGCGCGGATCCGTGTCGCCGCTGAGCATTTGCAGCGATCCCGCCGGATGCCCGCCGCCCGTGTGAGTCATGGAGCGCAGCAGCGTGAACTTGTCCGCGATCTTTGCCTGAAGCGGGATCAACTCCGTGAGCTGCATGCCCGGCACCTTTGATCTGATGGTTTTGAACGGCCCCCGATACTCGCTGCCGATGTCAGGCTTCGGATCATAGGTGTCGAGATGTGAGCAGCCACCGCGCAGCCAGACCAGGATCACCGCGGTGCGTTCGCGCTCAGGTTTCACGGCATTCTCCGCACGTAGCTTCAGCAGTCCCGGCCAGCCGAGATTCGCAAAACCTGTGAGCCCGATGCTCATGAAACCGCGACGATCCAGCGGGCCGGAGCAGATGGGAGAGGAGGGTGTAACTGGCATGGACTTTCACATACGCTCAGGTTCCCGCATTTCTTCGTAAGCTGTCCGACTTCAGCCCTCAAGGCATGCGGCGCGGCGGCGGCGATGCGCGCTTGATTGATGCCGGGTATCAGCGATGAAACCCAATTCGCCCCCGCCCCGTGATCCCGCGCACCCTCACCACGCTCCTTTCTCTTCTGCTGCTCATCGGCTGCGTTCATCCGCCCAAAGCACCCACCATTCGCGCACCCTTCTGGTCGTGGAACCGCTTCACTGAGCGCCGAATGGCCGATCATCTGACCACCGCCGCCAGTGCCTGGGACATTTGGAATGACGGCTCTCAATCCCACGCCAGGCGCCATCAGGCAGAGAATGATTATGAGCAGGCCTTGTCGGCCATTTTAAAGGAATGGGGCCGCTGCCAGTCGCCGCATCACTGGCAGACAGGCAGTGTGTTTGTGAATGGGCGCGGCCGTTATCAGATCGAGCTCCAGCCCGCTCCGGGGAATCCGCTGGAGATCTCGCCGCTCATGTTCGACCGGCTTCGCCTCGCAAATGAGGTGAGTGTGGACCGCCAGCACGATGTGACCGAAGCGGGCATCGGCGTGCCTCTGGTCGGCGAGGTCTCTTATTCCGAATCCCTGGCCAAACAACACCCGCTCATGCCGCTCAATGGCGGGCAGCTCACCCTCACCGCTTTGCTTGAATTCGCTCCCGCGACCCATGGCTCCAGCGCACCGCGCACGGCCAGGCTGCATCTCTTCAATCCACTGCGTCAGAGCACGATGATGCTCGGTCAGAAAAAAATCACCCTCGCGGCAAATTACAGCGCCGCTAAAAAACTCGCGCTCGATGACGGCTTCATCAAAGGCTTCTCGCTCATCGGCGCGCTGTTCCCGGAAAAGACCGTCAAGGACAGTCAGATCTACCGCCTGGATCTGCATGATCCCAAGCGCATCCCCGTGGTTTTTGTGCACGGTGTGCTCAGTGATCCGCACATCTGGTACCAGTGCATCAATGCCATGTATGCCGACCCCGTTCTGCGTGCCAAATACCAGCCCTGGTACTTCCTTTATCCCACCGGCATGGCCGTGCCCAACACCGCACGCAGACTGCGAGAGTCCTTGCAGGAGGCGCGCAGCCAGCTCGACCCCGATCACAATGACCCCGGCATGAACGAGATGGTGCTCGTCGGCCACAGCATGGGCGGCCTGCTCAGCCGCATGCAGGCCATCGACTCCGGCAGCGATTTATGGAACGCCCACTTCAAGAAACCGCCCACTGAAATGCACCTCAGTGACAGCGCGCGCGACAACCTGACCAAATCACTCATCTTTTCAAAAGACCCGGACGTGAAGCGTCTCATCTTCATTGCCGTGCCGCAGCGTGGCAGCAAGCTCGCGGACAAAGGCATCATCTACCGCCTTTCCACCCTCATTCGTCTGCCCATCGATTCCCTGCTGCTCCTCAAAGAGATCTTCACCGGCAATCCGGATGCGCTCAACCAGCAGGTCCGTGACTGGGGCGTGTTTGCCTTTCTCAGCGGCGGCTCGCTCTCACCCAAACATCCCTACCTGCACGCCCTCAACAGCAAACCCATCCCCGTGCCCCATCACTCAATCATTGGCCGCGTGGGCAGGCAACCGCTCGAGTTGAGCAGCGACCGCGTCGTCCCCTACACCAGTGCGCACCTCGACACCGGCACGGAAAAAATCGTCCCCCACTGGCACAGCTGCGTCCAGGAACCCGTCGTCATCGAAGAAGTCCTGCACCGCCTGCATCAGCACCTGCACGAAATCGGACGCGAATAGTAGGCTCAAGACCGGCATCTTTTGAGGTCGAAGCAGTGGCGTGCGCCATCGTATGACGAGTGTGTCCCGTGGGATTGCTCGTCTCCGAAAAGTTGGAGCGATCCAAGCATCTGCGAATGGAGACGTGAGGGTTGATCGGGAGCTCTGCGCGATCTCAGCGCGCAAGGAGACGAGCGGGCTATCGCCACACTCGTCCTACACTTGAATCTTTTGAGGGCTGAGGTGATGGATGGAGTGAAGGCCGAAGGCTAAGCAGTTTGCGGTGATTGAGGGTTGTTTAGTTTGGCGGAAGATGGTTTGTAAAAACAGCGGTCAGCCACCGCCAACCAACGTCCATTTCCCTCATGTTTCACACCGGCCAAAAAGTCGTCTGCATCAATGACCAGTTCGAGCCCTGGGTCTA
>CANJVS010000062.1 GCA_947477755.1 Verrucomicrobiaceae bacterium
GCCGATTCGTGCATGGCGCGCTTGTATTCCTTGTAGCGCTCCCAGTCGCAGTAGGCCTTTTTCACCACGATGCTGCCTTTGACCAGCAGGCGCTCCAGCACCTTTCCCATGTCAAACTTGTCGTACTTCGCCTCGCGCACCCCGATCGCCAGATTCTCAAAGTCACAAAAGATGGCCATCGTGTGGGTTCGTTCCGCGTTTCTCATGACCGAGCCTCAGGGCGCAGGCAGAAAAGGTCAAGCGAAGTGAGCCCCTGCAAGCAAAGACCATGCTGCATTAAGCGCCCCCGGAGCCCATGGATCTGTGCAAGGGCCCGATCTGCCAGACATTGATCCCGACTCATCCGTGGCGAAGAGGTTTAGCTTCGCGATTTCTTGCCCCGCATCCGCTTCTGCCTACCGTCGCCACCCTCATGTCCCTCGCCGTCCTCAGCCTCCTCAAAGAAAGCCGTCATCCTATGCGCATCAACCTCATCGGGGTTGCTGGATCGGGCATGAGCGGACTGGCCTCGCTGCTGCTGGCGCTGGGGCACAGGGTGAGCGGGTCAGACAAGGTGACGACCGTGGAGACGGAGAGGCTGGCGGAGATGGGCTTGCAGTTTTTTGCAGCGCACTGCGAGCAGGAGGTGGAGGACTGCGACATGGTCATCTATTCCAGCGCGATCAAGCCGGGCAATGTGGCCTATGAGACCGCCTACAAACAGGGCATCCCGCTGATACGCCGGGCCGAGGCTCTGGCTGCGGTGATGGCGAACAAAAAGGGCGTCATCGTCGGCGGCACCCATGGCAAGACGACGACTTCGGCGCTGACCGCCCATGTTTTGCGTCAGGGCGGCATGAAGCCAAGTCACTATGTCGGAGCCGAGATCCCGATTCTCGGATCCAATGCGCATTGGGATCCGGAGGGCGAGCTGTTCGTGGCGGAGGGCGATGAAAGCGATGGCACGCTGGTAAACTTTCACCCTCAGCATTCGATCATTCTCAACATCGAACCCGAGCACCTGGATTTCTATGATGGGATCGACGCGATCAAAGCCGTCTTCCGCCAACTTCTGAGCCAGACTCCGGGCTACTGGGTGCATTGTGCCGAAGATCCCGTGGCACGCGAAGTTTGCGGCGGCACAGAAAACTCCGTGAGCTACGGATGGAGCCGTGATCATGATTTTTCAGCCAACATCCTGGAGATGAAACCGGATCACTCCGTGTTTGAGGTGTATCAAAAAGATCAGCTTCTCGGCGTGGCGACACTAGGCATTCCCGGCAGGCACAACGTGAGCAACGCCCTCGCCTCCATCGCCCTGGCGACCAAGGTGGGAGTGGCTTTTGCGAGCATTCAGAATGCCTTGAAAACCTTCCGCGGTGCCAAGCGGCGCTTTGAAATCCGGCACAGCGGAGAACGATTCACCGTGGTGGATGACTACGGCCATCATCCAAGTGAGATCGCGGCGACACTAGCCACGGCAAAAGGCCTCCTGCCCAAGCGCATCGTTTGCATTTTCCAACCGCACCGCTTCAGCCGCACACAACTCTTGAAAAAGGAGTTCGGTGAGTCCTTTGATGATGTGGACGAACTGTTCGTCACCGATGTCTATGCCGCGAGCGAGAAGCCGCTGCCCGGAGTGAGCGGAAACACCATCGTCGAAGAAGTGCGCCTGCATGATCAGGAGAGCGGACGCATCCGCACCACTGATGCTTTGCAGTTCACACCCACGATGCTGATGTCTCGCGACAAAGTCGGCAATGCCTTGCGTCCTGGCGACCTGCTGATCACTCTGGGCGCGGGCAATGTACATGAAGTGGGGCGCTGCATCGCACGTGATCTGCCGGTGCTGGAAAAGCTCTGGGAAATCCTCGATGCGAACGGCGGTGGCACTGCTCGGCTGTATGAACCAATGAGCCGTCACACGACCTTTCTCATCGGTGGCTCGGCGCAGTATTGGATCGAGCCGCGCAGCGTTGCGGGTTTCGCTGAAATCGTGCGCCATCTTCGCGCTGCCAATGTGCCGATTCGGGTGATCGGTCGCGGCTCCAATCTGCTGGTCAAAGACGGCGGCATTCGCGGCGCGGTGATTCACCCGAGCAAGGGTGAGTTTGAAGAAGTGCGCGTGGAAAATGGGCAGCTCGTCTGCGGAGTCGGTGCGCGGTTGAAGAAGATCGCCAGTGCCGCACGAAACGCCGGTATTGGTGGTATGGAATGGATGGAAGGCGTGCCGGGGAATCTCGGCGGTGCGGTCCGTATGAACGCTGGCGCCATGGGCGTGGAGATGGCTGACAATTTAGTAAGCGTGCGCTTCATCGCTGCCGATGGCAGCATTCAGGAGAAGCCCCTGAGCGAAATCCAGCATCAGTACCGCAACATCGCCGAATTTGAAGAGCGCTTCATCGTCGGCGCGGTGCTAAAGGGAAAACCGTCACCGACAGCAGAAATCGACGCAGGCCTGGAAGCCAGCCGAATCAAGCGCCGAACCAGTCAGCCTATTGGCGCCAGCGCGGGATGCATGTTCAAAAATCCTCAGCTCTGCGGAGCTGGCAAGCTGGTGGATGATCTAGGACTCAAAGGCAAACGTGCCGGTCGGGTGATCGTCTCCGCGGTTCATGGGAACTTCTTCGTCAACGAAGGCGGAGCCACCGCAAGCGAAGTCTTGGATCTCGTCTCTGAAATCAAGGAGATCGCCCGGCGCGAGCGCGGCGTGGAGCTCGAAATGGAGGTCAAAATCATTGGAGAGGATGAACCGCTCCCTCTTTGATTCACATTACCGAAGCTTGAAATGCGTGCTATCGGTTGAATAGGCCGGACGATTCAGGGCCGCCTCGGTATTTCTGATGTCAGCCAGTAAATCCTCATCTGGCGGCTGAAGCTTCGCGACGGTGCGATAGTGTTCCAAGGCCTGCTGATGCTTGTTGGTTTTTCGATACACCATGGCGACTGCTTTATGAGCGTTGATGTGATCAGGAATGACCTCAATGATGCGCTTGAAGACGGCAATGGCTTCATCATGCCTGCCGACTCCGGAAAGACCCAGCCCGACGGTATAAACAACATCTGGTTGCGTGGCTGCCTCCTTGTTCAACTCGATCATCCTGGTGGCGGCCTCCAATGATTCATGAGGCCGGCCCAGTCTGAGTAGCGAATTGGACAGATTAAAGCTGGAAAGGCCCGCCCTTGGCTCAATCTGGAGTGATTGGCGGAAACACTTCACCGCCTCATCCTCATTCCCGAAATTTGAATAGGCGCTGCCTAAATTTGCCCAGACTCGGTATTTGCTTGGGCTCTTGGCGGCCGTGTCCTTCCAGAGGCTGATGCGCGTGCGCCAGACTTCGTTGCGCAGGCAGGTGGCACATGACAATGCGGCGATACAAGTAACTGCGAGAACTGGGGCCAGCCTGCGGGCAATCATTGGTTGCCAGTTACAGTTCCGCAGGCGGTCCAGCAAACAGGCGATCACGGCAAAAATGCCGATGGAAGGGAGATAGGAACGATGGTCCGCCATGAGATCTGGAAGCGGCACCAATCCGGAAGAAATCGACACGGTTACGAAAAACCAAACCACGCCGGCGAAAGCGAGAGAGGAACGCGCATCATCACGTTGCTGCCGCCACATCCACCAGACGCTCGCGCTCAGAGTGATCAGCACGGCAAGCGCCAGCAGCACCGGCGTTTCCAGCAATGAAAAATGCAACGGCCATTCAGGATCAAGATTCAAGCCCGACGGCCAGACGATGCGCTGGAGATAGGCCGTCACGACGGTGATCTGAGTGACGATGTAGTGCCAATGATCAATCGGGTGATCAATGGAATTGACGATGTTGAAAGCACTGGTGAGTTTGAGTTGCCCCCCGTTTCGAGCCATCGCAATCAGGGTCACCAATCCTGGAATCAAAGGCAGGCAAAGCAGCAATGGCAGGGCGCGTTTAAGTGCCAAAACCAGACGCGTTCCGTTTAACAAACAATCGATCAAAACTACCATGATAGGCGCGGCGAAGACGCATTCCTTGGTCATCATGCCCAGCACAAGCAGCAGCACCGCAGAAGTCCGCAGCATCCATCGGTGGGATCGTGACGCGGCATGCAGCGAGTTAAAATATAGCCATAATGTCAGCAGGTAGAACAGGGTGCCGAGCGAGGTGAACCGCTGGATGATGTAGGTAACAGACTCCGTGGCCAGCGGATGCGCAACAAAAAGCAAGGCTGCCATTGCCGGGATGAAGATGCTGGAGCCATGAGGCAGCTTGCCTGACACCGGGCTTCGGCGAATCAAGAGACTCAACAGCGCAAAAATGAGGACTGAATTGACGGCATGAATGATCATGTTGATCACCCGAAACCACCGCGGATTGAATCCGTCGAACATGTAGTTGAGGTGGAATGATGCATAAGCGACCGGACGCAGGATGAAGTTGGTGGCCAAATCCGGATCCAAGCGCATCACGGACGGGAGGTTGGCAAATTCCACGAAGCGTGACGGATAATTGAAACTCGACGCGTCCTTGAAAAGCGGATTGTTGACCATGTACATGAAGTCATCGAACTCCATGGGAAAGTCTGCGGTCCACGCATAGAGGCTGGCACACAGCACCACCACTACCGAGGCCAGGATTCCAGGCATCCAGCGCCTCGCATGCCCGGACGGCGCCGCGGCGTCAGGACTCAAATGCGTCTCGTCAGAGTCACGATGACGGGATGGCTGTTGTTTCGAAGATGCCCGGGGGTGTCTGGCCATGTCACTTTTTGTGTTCGATGGACAGTTTGCACCATCATCCGTCCTGGCGGCAAAAGACATGCCTTGTCATGCCTGCCGCCACATGGAATCCGCCCTTCAGGCAGGGATTATGCGCCGTGATCCCGCACCCACTGCCCGGCACGCAGATAGAGTTCGGCTGCACTCCGCAGTCGCAGCTTGTCTTTGATTCGCGCACGGTAAGTCTCCACCGTGGAGTCCCCCAAATTGAGAGATTTTGCGATCTCGCTTGTACTTTTTCCACGGCCCAGCAGATGAAAAACCTCCAATTCGCGATCAGCGAGTGTCTCCATGCCTGCGAGTTCAGATGTAGCCCGCTTTTGAGTCATGCGTTCCAGCAGTTTCGCCGTCAACTTTTTGCTGGCATACACATCACCGGCCATGACGCAGCGGATAGCATTGATGAGTTCTGAGGAGGCTTCGTTTTTGGTGATGTAACCCTTGGCCCCGGCACGCAGAGAACGCTCGGCATAGAGCTCTTCATCATGCATGGAAAGCACGAGCACATTGAGGGACAATCCCTGCGCCTTGATGTCCTTGATAAACTCCAGACCACTTGAACCGCGCAGCGTGATGTCCACGATGGCGATGTCGGGATTGGTCTCGCTCACCAGGTGCATGGCGTCCTTGATGTTGTCGGCCTCACCGCACACTGCCATGCCAAGATCACGATTGATGAGTTGGCCAAGATGCTCGCGGAACATCGGGTGATCCTCGACAAGCAGCACTTTGACGCGGTGTTTCGGTTTAGTGGTAATCTCAGGCATAGCGATTGGCGTTTGGCGGTGTTTGCAAAGGAAGCCGGCAAATGACGAGCGTGCCGCCGACGAGTCGTCGACAGACGTCAAGGCGTGCGCCGAGCGCTTGGGCGCGGTAACGCATGGTGCGCAATCCCATGCCTTGGGTGAAAACTTTGGAATCCGGTTGTATGCCAAGGCCATCATCCTCAATCATGAGAGTGAGTTCATCGCGGGTAATGCGCAAATCGATGAGAATATGCAGGGGGGATCCATGTTTCACCGCATTCGCCACGGCCTCCTGCGCGATCCGGTAGAGATGCATGGAAACACCAGGATCCTCCAGTGAGACCTCAGCCGCCTCCCTCACCTCGATCTCCACTGAGGTGAGTCGGCTGGTATTCTGTGTCAATTCCTTCAGGGCCGCGGAAAGTCCGCTGTGGTCTACATGCACCGGAAAGATGCCGCGCGCCAAACTGCGCGCCTCCTGAACCGCCAGATGCACGGACTCCTCAATATGCTCCGCGTCACAGGCAGCAGCGACACCCTGCATTTTCAAATCATCCGCCAACATGCGCGCGGCACAACCAATGGCGGCGAGTTGCTGGCAAAGGCCATCATGCAAATCCTGCCCGATGCGCTGCTGCTCATGCTCGCTCACGGTCACAATGTCCCGCTCCAATTGACGGCGCTCTTCGAGCATCTGGATGCGTATCGCATCCTCCTCCTGCCTTTTTCGAACTGAGGTCACCGAGAAGACAACGACAAAATAGAATATCAAGCGGCTCAGCATGGCCCAGGCATAGCCGAATTGTGTCTCGTAGGGATGAAAGTTTTGATTGGCGAACCACCAAATGGCACTGCAAAGCAGGGACATGGCAACGCCCGCCATGTCGCCTATCAGCCAGACTGAGAGAACAATTGGAAGTGCGTAAAAAACGAAAAGGCTCAGCTCCCACTCAGTGCGATAATCAACCCAGCCCATCAAAAAGATGATGCTCACGGGCAAAAGGATGACCAAAAACCAGGGCTGACCGCGCAGGCAAAGTGTGACGCGACGACGCCATGGCATAGGTGCAATCAAAGCGGAGTGGACGTTTGGAGTGTCGTTGAAACCAGCAGTCATACAGAGTGCGCAGAGTTACCGATCATAACCATAAATTCCTCATAATCTCGGATATAATCCTCCGGTTCATAACGCCGGGATGCCAGCACCATGAGTGTGGAATCAGCGGAGTGGAGATGCTCGGAGGCCCAGGTCATTGGCGGCACAAGAACACCGAGCGAAGGGCGATTCAGGCAAAATTCTTCGCGGTGCTCGCCATCATCCACCAGCACGTGACACTCGCCGTGAGTGCAGACAAAAAACTGGGCGCAGAGCCGGTGCGCATGCTCACCGCGCACCTGATCAGAAGGAATACCCGAGGTGATGAAAAAACGCCGTGGCAAAAATGGCAGTGACTCGCCGAACTCAGCAACCGCCAGGTTTCCACGAACCGGGTCCACCACGTGCCTCATCTCGTAGAGCAAAACACCGCGCACGGAGCATGTCTGCATCTCCATTTCATAAAGGGTGCTCATTATTTCGTGCCTCCATGTGCGGTGATGGCACGCACGAGCGACTGTGGCTTGCCGGACACAGTGAGAAAGGCACGGCCGAGGTACTCCCCCATGATTCCGAGCATCAAAAGCTGTGCGCCCGAAAAAACCGCCAAGGACCCCATCAACGAACCCCAACCCGCCTGCCGCCTCTCAACGAGCAGCATCTCCAGCAGCACAGTGCCAAGCACCAGCATGCCCAGTACACACAGCACAACTCCGAGAACGCTGGCGATCCGCAGAGGCATGACACTGAAATCAAAAAGCACACTCATCAAAAGTCGGATTAGTTTTCGAATCGTGTATCCACTTTGACCTGTGGCCCGCTCCACATGCTCTACCTGAAGACGCTCAATGTAATTGGTCGCTCCCAGGATCAGGCCGTCGATATAGGGGTAGGGGCCGCGATAAGTGATGATGCGGTCCACTAAACTTCGCCGCAATGCACGGAAACTGGAGAGATATAGATCCTGTGGCTTGCCAAGCAGCCGGGACGCCAGGTGATTGGTGAAACGGCTGCCAACATTCCTAAACCAGTGGTGCCTCTTTTTGTCATAGAAGGAATAAACCACTTCGGCACCGGTTTGCTGAAGATGGCGCAGCAATTTCACCGCCTCCATCACCGGATTTTGCAGGTCGTCGTCCAAACAGATCACACATTCACCATGCGCATGGCGACAGCCCTCTAACACAGCGGCGTGTTCACCGAAATTACGCGCCAACTCCACAAGAATGACCGGCGACTTGATCCGGCTCATCATCTGCACCGCGCGGCGGGCTGTGCCATCCGTACTGCCATCATCCACAAGCACCAACTCCCAGGGATCGGTAAGTTCAAGTGTTTCAAACGCCTCGAATAGACGCGCCAGGCCATCCCCGGTATTGAAGAGTGGAATGATAAAACTAACTTCCGGCGTGCTGACCTTTTCATGCCTCATGGGGCCTTTCGAACCACGACGAACCATGATGTCCCGAAAGGGAGATGCGCCAGTCGGCAAACCCGTGCGTCCAGTCGCCCCAGGCGAATGAGCATGGCGTTTAACCACATGGGAGGCATGCGTAGATCCGACGACTGCCGAATCTGGAAGCGACTCCAAATCCGGTGCAGAAGGATGGGCAAAAAGAGGCTGGCGTTCCATGGGTGCAGGATTTCCACTTCCATATTATGAAGTTCGAGCATCCGGCGCACGTGACATGCCTTGTAGCGTCTGGCACCACAAACAGCCTTATCATGAGCACCGCGCAGGCAATCAAAGGCCGGCAGATTCATAATGAGCAATCCACCCGGCTTCAGCACGCGCAGCATCTCCATCAGCGCCATTTCCTGATTCACCGCCTGATGATAAAGCACATCCAGACTGAGAACGGCATCAAAGCGAATCGCATCAAACGGCAGGCACGAGACATCCGCCTGCTGCACTCCAGTCAAACCCCGCAACAGGCTGGCTTGCACGGCACGTGGATCGAGATCGACACCCTGAACATGCCATGGTTGCTGAAGCATGCGTGCCATCATGCCACCAGTGCCGCAGCCTGCATCAAGCACATGTGCTTGAGGTTTTAACCAAACAGTCAGCGACTCCATCACCAGATTCCTAAGCACGTCATACCACCAGTGGCAGTCTTCCATCCGGCGCATCGTTTCATATTCACATGGTTGCATCGTTCGTTCGGCTGGAAAAAGAATTGACAACCTCACACAGCACCTCGGCCGATTCGTCACTGAGGTAGGGATGCAGGGGCAGGGACAGTATCTCACGAACCGCCAATTCCGTTACCGGCAGTGGCATCGTCTGACAGTGCGCATATGCCGGCTGCTGATGCAGCGCTCTCGGATAATGAATCGTCACCGGGATGCCCGCCGCCGCCAGATAGAGCCGCAGAGCCTCGCGGTCAGAACTCCGCACGACATACTGGTGATAGGCTGGGGAACTGTCCGGGAGCACTGGAGGCGGCTCCACAACACCACCCGCGAGCAGCCGCTGAGTGTAGATAGCTGCCAATGCGCGGCGTCTTGATGTATTCTCCTCCAGCGTTTGCAATTTCACCCGCAAAAATGCGGCCTGGAGTTCATCAAGGCGGCTATTCACGCCCATTTCCTCACTCACGTAGCGATCGCGCCAGCCATATTGACGAAGACGGCGCAGCCTATCAGCCAGCATCTCATCACCCGTCACCACGGCACCAGCATCACCCAGAGCACCAAGATTTTTGGTCGGATAAAAACTAAACGCCGCCGCGTGACCGAGCGTGCCCGCCATCCGTCCGCACCAGCGCGCACCATGTGCCTGAGCGGCATCCTCCAATAGAAAAACACCATGCAAGTCCGCCACCTGACGTAAGGCCGCCCAGTCAGCCACCTGGCCATAGAGATGCACCACCAACACCGCTTTCACGGCCACACCTGCCGGAGATTCCAGCAATTTAGCCAGGGACCGTGGAGAAATTGTGAATGTCTGCGCGTCAATGTCTGCCAGCACCACCTCCGCCCCAGCCCGATTAACCCCCGCTGCACAGGCGTCCGCCGTCAGTGCTGGCAGCACGACCTTATCGCCTCTGCCGATCCCCAATCCCCTCAACATCAACTCAATCGCATCCGTACCGCTCGCCACACCCACTGTCGCCCCAACATTCAAAAAACGAGCAAATTCTGTCTCGAAACCCTCCACCTCCCCTCCAAGCACAAATTGGCCGCCATCAAGAACACGCCTCATCGCCTCATCGAGCCCGGTTCGATGATGGCGGCAGTCCTCTACAGGAAAGTGGGGAAATAAAGCAGCCGGACAGATATTCTTCACACCCCTGATCTTGAGTTAGTCAGGCATCGAATGTCAACGCCACCGCCCTGTCGCGGCTGCCGCTACCTGCGGACCCACAACCCAAATTGGAATACTTTGCCGCCCAATCTGATTGAATCATCCCGAAGATGGAAAAAACTGAGATTCCTTCTTGCCAGAGTGCTCACAAACTTGCTAACAATAGCGACCTGCATGAAAAACCGCATCGTTCTCTCAATTTTTTCCCTCTTCGCTGTCTGCAGCGTGGCTGTGGCTGACATCCAGTCACCCCCAGGACATCATTACAACTGGAGCCGCAAACTCAGCCGTGGTATGGGCAACATCCTCTACGGAATCACCGAGCCCTTCAATGTCTGGCAGCGCACCAACCGCAGCGACGGTGCCAATGCAGCTGCATGTGACTTCTTCGTTGAAGGCATCAAGCGCATGGTCGTCCGCGCCGGTTATGGCGTCTATGAGATCGCCACCTTCCCGCAGCC
>CANJVS010000063.1 GCA_947477755.1 Verrucomicrobiaceae bacterium
CGGTTACGAGCAGCGCGGCACGATCAAGCATCCGAACATCGGAGCCTGGGCACAGCATTTCAAAGGCCCCAGCCACAAAACCCTGCCCTCGAATGTCTGCGTGAACCGCCAGCCGCAGAATGGCAATGGATTCTTCCCTTCCAGCTTTGCCCCGCTGCCCATTCTCGATCCCGATGCCGGACTGCAATACTCGCAGAGTGAAGCCAGTCCCGAGGTGCTGACCAAACGCCTGGCCATGCTCGACAAGCTCGACGCAGGCTTCCGCGAGCGCTTTCAGACCGCGAGCGTGCAAAGCTACACCCAGTTCTACGACAAGACCGTCAGCATCATGTCCAGCACGGACCTGGAGGCCTTCCGACTCAGCGAAGAGCCGGATGCACTGCGTGAAAAATACGGCCGGAACAAATTCGGACAGGGCTGCCTGCTGGCACGCCGCCTTGTGGAAAAAGGCATCCGTTACATCGAAGTGGCGAAGGGTGGCTGGGACATGCACAACAACATCGAAGAAGGCCTGGAAGAACATGGGACCGAGCTCGATGTGGCCCTCTCAGCCCTCCTCGAGGATCTCAAGGAACGCGGCCTGCTCGAAACCACGCTCGTCGTGCTCTGCTCGGAATTCGGACGCGGCCCCAAGATCAATGGCAACGATGGACGCGACCATCACCCGAAGGTGTTCTCAACATTGCTCGCAGGCGGCGGAGTCAAAGGCGGCTACATTTACGGATCCAGTGACAAGGAAGGCATGGCGGTGGCCGACAAGCAGGTCGGCGTGCAGGACTTCCTCAGCACCATCGGTTGGAGCCTCGGGCTTCCCGTCGATGAGGTTGTCATGTCGCCAAGCAACCGCCCCTTCACCGTGGGTGACAAAGGCCAGGTGATTCCCGATGTTTTTGCGTAAGCCGCCCGGCCTTCAGATATGCCGAACGGCGATGACCGCCATCGCGAGAGTCTATTTTTGTTTTGACTCGTGACCGCTGAAGCATGTCGCGCCCTCATGCGCCGGCTGTCATCCATCACACTTCTTTTGTTATCCCAGAGCCTCCAGGCTGGAGTGACGCCTGCGCCCGTGGTGGACCTGCCAAAGCCGGATTCATGGCAATTCACCTTTCAGGCACGGGTGCGCGGTGAATACCGCGACAACGTCTATGATTTTAATGATGCCAAAAAGTCGGTGACCGATGATTCCTGGCTGCTGCACCGCATCCGGCTCGGCATTGAGTGGCAGCCTCTGGACTGGCTGCATGTGACAGCGCAGGGACAGGATGTCAGGGAATCATTTTCTGACCGTGCAGATGTTCCCCTGCAGCAGGGTGCCGAAGGTGATGACGCATTCGACCTGCGTCTTGCCTCATTGGAATTCGGTTATCCAAAGCGGATGTCCTTCAAATTCGGCCGCCAGATTTTGAGCTATGGGGATGAGCGTCTCGTCGGCCCCCTCGAATGGCTCAATTTCAGCCGCACCTTCGATGCCGCCAAACTGCATTACCAAGAGGAAAACTGGTGGGTGGATGGGTTCGTCTCCAGTGTGGTGCGGATCCATGAATCTCATTTCAATGTTTCCGACTTCAGCGACACGCAGAACCCGAGGCATCAGATTTTTAGCGGCATCTATTTCAGCAGTTCCATCGTCCCGATTCAGGAAACCGATCTCTATGCACTGCATTTGCATGAAGAGTCCATTCAAGGAGCCACTGACTTTGTCACCTATGGTTCGCGGATGAAGGGTGATCCACTCAAGTTGAAGGGTTGGGACTACACCCTCGAACTCGTGGGCCAGGCTGGTCAGTTGCAGGGGAAAAATCTGCGCGCCTACGCCTTTCATCTTGAGAGCGGTTACAACTGGCTGCAGAGCGCCTGGAAGCCGCGTCTGGGTCTCGAATACAGTCATGGCAGCGGTGACGGCAACACCGCTGACAACAAGGTGAACACTTTTCAAAATCTCTTCCCTACCAACCATCCGCCCTATGGGTTCATGGACACTTTTTCCTGGCAGAACATGCACAATCTCGTCCTGCGACTGGCCGCCCAACCTCACGCCAAGGTGAAGACCACGATGGACCTGCATGGCTTCTGGCTGGCAGACACCGGTGATGCCTGGTACCGCGCCAATGGAACCACCCAGGTGCGCAAAATCACTCCGGGTGCCAGCAACTACGCCGGAGCTGAAGCTGACTTCACGGTCAACACCAAGCTGAGCAAGCATCTCGACATGCTCGTGGGCTACAGTCACTTCTTTGCCGGAGCCTATCTCCATGACACTGGTACAGGCGATGACGCTGATTTTGCCTACCTGATGCTGACACTGAATTACTGAACCCGCCTGCCATCTGCACTCTCATGAACAATGTCCAACTCGCCGTCCAATTCTTCCTTCAGATTGCGGTCATCCTGATTGCCTGCCGCATTGTGGGCGCCATCGCCGCCCGCCTGGGCCAGCCGCAAGTGGTTGCTGAAATGATCACGGGGGTGTTGCTCGGACCGTCACTTTTTGGCATGCTGGCCCCTGAATGGCAGGCCTGGCTTTTTCCATGGGACAAGACCCAAAAACTTCGTGACACCTCCTGCTATCTTTTCCCAGCCTCACAGCTCGGCCTCGCTCTGTACATGTACATCGTCGGCATGGAGTTCCGCATGGACATCGTGCAAAAGAGAATGAAGAGCAGCATCGCCGTCTCACTCGCAGGCATGGCGACACCCTTCATCCTCGGCGCAGGCCTCGCGTGGATCCTGTTCCACCACACCGAGCTGTTTCCAAAGAAAACCTCACTCACGGAGGCCATGCTCTTTCTCGGTGCCTCGATGTGCATCACGGCCTTCCCCATGCTGGCGCGGATCATTCATTTCAAGGGTCTCGCAGGGACAACGATGGGCACGGTGGCGATCGGTGCCGGGGCGATTGATGACGCGATGGCCTGGATTCTCCTTGCTGTCGTGCTCGCAAGCTTCGATGGAGACATCAGTCATGCGATTTACAACATTGGCGGTGCTCTTGGCTATGTGTCCATCACGCTGATGCTGATTCGCCCGCTGCTAGCGCGTTGCTCCGGCCTGATGATCAAAGATGGCAAACTCACGGATGGCGGCCTCGTCGTCGCCATCTCCATGATGTCTCTCGGTGCCTGGTTTACCGATCTGATCGGTCTGCATGCCGTCTTCGGTGCTTTCATCATGGGGGCGGCCATGCCACGCGGAGTGATCGCCAATGATCTCATCGCGCGCATCCAGCCTCTCGCGGTCGCTCTGCTCCTGCCCCTATTCTTCACCTACTCGGGCCTGAACACCAAAATCGGCTTGCTCAACACCTGGTTCCTCTGGGGTATGTGCGCCGCCGTGCTGGCCGCTGCAGTGCTCGGCAAATGGGCAGCCTGCACCCTCGCCGCACGTGCCACTGGCATTTCGGGCAAAGAGGCGATGGGCATCGGCATCCTCATGAATGCCCGCGGCTTGATGGAGCTGATCATCATCAATATCGGACTCCAGCGCGGCATCATCTCGGAGGGCCTTTTTGCCACGCTCGTCATCATGGCCGTGGTCACCACCCTCATGGCCAGTCCTATTTTCGAATACCTCGTCGGCAGCGGCACCCACAAGCCGGAACCCCACACCGAAGACAAGCTGCCCGTGGCGATGTGATGGATTCATCATTCGACAAATCCCAGAGGTCGGTATCTTCGCGGCCCCATGTTTCGCGCTGTTCTCACTGATCGTCTGCAGGCTGCTTTCACCGCCGCCGGCATTTCCCTGCCTGAAGGCTTCACTCCGAATGTCGTCATTGCGGCGGACACGCGATTTGGCAACTACCAGAGCAATGCGGCGATGATTCTGAGTAAGCAGCTCAAGCTGAACCCGCGCGCGCTGGCTCAGCAGATCGTGGATAAGCTGGAGGTGACGGACCTCTGCGAGAAGATCAGCATCGACGGCCCCGGCTTCCTCAACTTCACCCTGGGCACTGCGGCGCTGATCCAGAGGCTGTCGCTGATCGTTCAGGATGACCATGCCGGCGTGCCTCCGGTGTCGAAACCCAAGCGCATCGTCATCGATTTCTCCGCACCCAACATCGCCAAACCTATGCATGTGGGGCACATCCGCAGCACCTTCATCGGTGACGCGCTGGCCCGGGTGGCCCGCTTCATCGGTCACACGGTCATCACCGACAATCATGTCGGCGACTGGGGCACGCAGTTCGGCATGATCATCCATGGTTGGAAAACCCAGCTGGATCAGGCAAAACTGAAGCAGGACCCTATCCATGCGCTGGTCAGCGTTTACAAAGCCGTCAACGCTGAAGCCAAGGCGGACGAATCCGTGCTCACTCTCTGCAAAAACGAGCTGGTGAAACTGCAGCAGGGCGATGCTGAAAACCTCGCCATCTGGAAAGAGTGTGTGCGCCTGACGCTCGAACAACTCGAGAAAGTCTATGGCACCCTGGATGTGAAATTTGATCACTATCTCGGCGAGAGCTTCTACAACGACGCCCTGGCACCACTGGTGGCAGACATGGTGGACAAGGGAATCGCCACCATCAGCGAGGGCGCCACGGCGATCTTCAGCGACGGCAGCGTGCCACCGGAGAACGATCCCTTCCTCATCCGTGACAAGGACGAATGGAAAGCGGCGCCGTGCATCATTCGGAAAACCGACGGCGGCTTCCTGTATGCCACCACGGATTTGGCCACGATCGACTACCGCGTGAAGGAATGGAACGCGGATGAGATCTGGTATGTCGTCGGCGCACCACAGCAGCTGCACTTCCGCCAGGTCTTCGCGGCGGCGCAGCGGCGGGGCATCAATACGAAGATGGTCCACATTGTCTTTGGCAGCATTCTGGGGCCCGACGGCAAGATGTTTAAAACCCGCAGCGGCGAGACCGTGGGCCTGCTTGAAGTCATTGAGGAAGCCATCGAGCGCGCCCGTGCGGCCGCCGAGGAAAAAGAACAGGGATTCAGCGATGCCGATAAAAATGAGATCGCCCGAATCGTCGGCGGTGGATCCGTGAAGTATGCCGAGCTGAGCCAGAACCGCCTGACCGATTACAAGTTCAGCTGGGACAAGATGCTTTCACTGCAAGGCAACACCGCGCCCTACCTGCTCAATGCCTATGTGCGCACGCGGTCCATTTTCAGAAAGCTGGAGGGAGCTGTCGAGCTCACCCCCGAACTCGCCATCACCGAGCCCGCCGAACGCGCCCTCGCGATGAAGCTGGCTCAGTTTGCCGAAAACGCGCACGATGTCCTTGATGATCATCGTCCGAACCTGCTGGCCAACTACCTTTATGAACTCGCCAACACCTACCATGGTTTCTACGAAGCCTGCAACGTGCTGCGCGCTGAAGGCATCGTCCGCAACACCCGCCTCACCCTCTGCGAAGCCACCAGCCGCGTGCTGAAAACAGGTCTCGGCCTGCTCGGCATCCAGACGACTGAGCGGATGTAAGTGCGATTTAAAAACGCACGCGCAGATCAGTGCCGGGAACCGATTCATGCGGCCACTCCGTCCGCGTTTTGGTGGAAACGATCCTGTCAAAGAGGTCCATGTCCGCATGCTTGCCGGCGATGAAAACGTCTGAAGGCAGATCATGCACGATGTCTTTGCAGAGTGTCTCCAACTGGGTTTGATGAGCACCTTATGAAACCATTCCCGCAAACCCTGCCGCGCCGTGCGCCGTCCAGCGCTGGCTGGGCAGGACTGCTTTGCCTCATGGTTGCAGGCGTTTCACTCCACGCGCAGGAATTGCCGGCCAGAACCGCGTTCCTTAACGAGCTGCTTACGGAGTCCCAACTGCTGACGGAACAGTACGAGCGCGCCCTTTCAAAGCTGGAAACTGAGCTCGCACTGGCTGCCGACTATGAGGAGGCCCAACTAGTGCAGAGGAGGCGGGATGAACTGAAGTCCATCTATGCACAGACGGGCAAGGGCAATATCACCGCGATTCCTCTGCCGGCAGACAAGGCCCGCGTCACTGGCACGACCGAAGCTCGCGGCGACATGCTGACGGGCTGGCGCACAACGGGCAGCATCGCCGAGTGGTCGAACCTGCGCATCACTCCAGGCACCTACTTTCTGGAACTGGACGCCAACATCGCCGAACTACCGGGCATGCCCGGCACCTCGCTGCCCGGCCGCGCGCAGCCGCATGAAAGCGTCTCGTTCACCTTTTATGAAATGTCCCTGCTGCCTGGCGCCCAGGAGAACAGGCGCACCTTCGACATCATGATGAGCAAGGATGACACCAGCTTCACCCCATTGCGCATCGGCCCCGTGACCTTCGCCCGCAGTCCGGTGACGGTTCGGCTGACCCCTGCTGCGGGCTATCCGGGAAATCTGGTGCGCCTGCGCCAGATCCGACTGGTGCAAGTTCATGATGAAGTGATCACCGCCGCCTCGATGCCTGATAATGGCGATGCCTTGAAGCAGGCCAAAAATCATCTACTGGCCGATTTGGCGAGCGTGCAAAAGCCCGTGCTTTCGAGCTATGAAGAGAAGCTGAAGGCCCTGGCGAATGCCTCGCCAAAACTTCGCGATGAGATCACTGCCGAAACCAGCCGTCTGGAGATGCTGAAAAAACCTGACTCATCCACTCAGGGAGACAAACCCATCCTGCGGGCACTGGCAAAGATGAGTGGCGTCACAGGGTTTGAAGATATTGAAGATGCCAAGCTCGTCGCAGCTGAAACAACGCGTGGAGATCGTCTGATGATTGAGCATGATGGCCGGAAGATCGCTGTCCGACTGCTGTGGCTGGAGTGCGCGTCATTGACAGATGCGGACGACTCACGCAAAAGTTTTGCCAGGCATTTCGGCATTGATGTGAACAGCACGACAGCACTGGCAAACGCGGCGAGAGAGTTCACCATCGGCTATCTTGAGGGCAAGTCCCTGCGTCTCCTGGTTCGGTCCGGCAAAGAGAAAGACGGCACACAGGCAGCTCTCGTTTTTCTTCCCGAGGTGGGGCTGTATCAAAACATTCTGGTGGACCAGGGGCTGGCGGCGGTGCGTCCGCCGGTCAAGGAATCACCACGGGGCATCATGGAGAAGACGCTTCTCGGATCCCTGCTGGAACGGGAGGCCTCTGCGCGGCGGCAGAAAAATGGAGCCTGGGCTCTGGCATCGGAGGACAAACCATGAACCTGCGCCGCCTCCAGCCTGATCAAATCACCGCGCGCTGCCTGACCCTTGCCGCACTGGCGGTCTTCTCACACTCAGCCATCGGCCAGACGACATCCCCCGGCCCGTATGTCCAGTCTCCAACCATCGAAGCCAGTGCTGCGGATTCAAAACTCAGGCAGATGGACCTGATCTATCAGCAGCAGTTGCGAGCCCGGCACATCCCCGTGCTCGGACGCTATTTGACGGAACTCCAAAAACTGGCGGCCAGCTCTGCCGATCCAACCCTTTACGACTCTGAAATCAAGCGCGTGCAAACGATCATCAGCGCCGGTGGCGTGGTGGATCTGAACGCCACCGCCAGTGCACTCAATCCCACCGCCAAACCAGTCGGCGAACCTCCGGCGGCATCCGCATTGACCCGTTCTACAAGGGCGGTGACAACACTGACACCCGCCTTTGCACGCAACATTCAGCCGATGCCTGAAGGCAGTGCCAGCCCTGAAGCGGCAGCCATCGGCCAGATTGAATGGCGCATCGACATGCTCCCGGCCGGCACCTATGAACTGGTGATTCAATACGCCTGCCCAACCGCAAAACCTGACCTCGTTGTAGAGGCCGCCTTCGCCGGGCAGAAGATATCAAAGACACTGGACCCCTCAAAGCTAACCAAGGATAACACCAGCTACAGACTGCTACGACTCGGCCGGATGACACTCGCCAAAGCCGTTTCCGGCGAAACACTCCGGCTTACCGCCGGCAGCGCTGACAGCAGCGCTTTTCTGGTGCGCAATTTCGTCATCTCCCGCTCTGACGCTAAAGAATAGGTTAGGGCAACCGGTTCAGCGTGTAGGCTGAAAGTCGATGCCACAGAGGATCGCCGGACGTGGATGACACCTCAGGCAACTCGAACTCATGCACATGGCCGGCGCGCAGATTCGCACACTTCACCGTCAGCACGAGCCCGTCGTCCGAGAGTTGCCAGTCGCTTAAGCGAAGGGTCTCCGGATTGACCTCGGGGCTGCCATACTTGGCCGTGTAAGTGTAGGTGTAGCTCTGCGCTTTGGTCTGCGACCAGTCGGCATTCTTCACCGGCCGGGTGAACGTGAAACGGAAACCCTCCCTGAGTGCCTCAAGCTTCTGCACCTCCAAAGGAACCCTGCCGCTCCACACCAGACGTTGCAGGCCGAAGGACCGGTTTCCATAACTGTTCCAGCCGCGATTCGACTGCCCGACAACCATCGATCCATCCTTGAGAAAATTCAGCGTCAGCACGGCACTCTGCAGGCCGCTGATGAAAGGAAAGCAGGCCCCCTGATACTCACCGCCGACCTTTTCAAGGAAGACCCGGTTCACGCCGCTGAGCACGAATTCCCCAACAAAAAGTTGTTTTTCAAAGGGACCGAACTTGCCGCCGGTCTCATCACAGCGCAGTCCAGTCGGACTCTGGCCCAGTTTCACATACGGGAACCAGACAGCGGGCGGACAGTAACCCGGCACCTTTTGCATGGCCTCCGCCACCGTGATGCCATCAGGCAGTTTGCCGGGATGCTTCACCGGCGAGTCGGCGCGACTCGCATCAGCGAGTGCATCCGCATGCCCGAAGAAGGCGCCTTTGCGGATGTGCATCAGCGGATTGGTGCCCATCCAGGTTCCCTGCTGGTCGGTGCCAAAAAGATCACCCTCCGCATTCAAACCGATGCCGCACGGACTGCGAAACCCCGCGCTGTATCCTGAGGCTTTGGTGCTGCCCTTCGGCGTCATCACCGACCATCCGCGCCACAGCGTGTGCACGGCCTCCTCCCCTGCCCCGTCCCACTTTTTACCCATCGAGCAGTTGAGCGTGTTGTGCATGTTCCCGTCGCGGTCAAACACCGGGCCGTAGGCATACTCATGATAAGCGCCTGAAACGCCCCAGCCATGAGCCACGCAAAGATACTCGTCAGCCACGCCGTCATTGTCCGTGTCGCGCAACCGTGTCACTTCAGACCGCTGCGTCACATACAGCGCGCCTTCGTGCCAGGCCATGCCGAGAATCTCATGCATTCCACTGGCAAAGAGTTGGTAGCCGAGATTCTCCGCCGTCGGCGGTTCAGCGGACGGGTTCTGAATGATCCACACTTCGCCTTTGCGGATGGACACCGCAAGCTTGCCGTCAGGCAACACCGCGAGTCCGCTGGCTTCCATGTTCACCCCCTTGGGCAGTTCATAGGTCAGTGTGCGGTAATAGCCGCCCGTTTCCTGGGCGCTCAAATTCAGCAGCGCTCCAAAGCAGATTGTAACCAATGATCTCATCACCATGACAGCACCTCCTTTTTCACCACACCATTGATCTTGAGTTCGCGCTCGAAGCTTTGGCCGTTGTTGGCAGGCCGCAGCGTGTCTTCAACCGGCTTGCCGTCGATTTGATAAAGAAAGGTCGGCACGCCTTGCTTGTCGAGTTTGTAGCCCGTGAACTCTCGCACTCCGCTTTCTGCAGGCAGCATCTTCACCGCGGTGCCGAGGGGTTTGATCGGCAGCATTTCCCGGCTCTGCCAGTTGTTCAGCGCATCCAGAAACCGGCCCTTCCAAACCATCGCCCAGCGTGCCTGCGCGGCGTCAAAGGCGGCGTGAATGCCCTGGGGAAAACCAACACCGATCGCATGACTGCCGGCACCTGTGATGAAGCTGCGGAAGACAATCGGCCTGCCCGCCTTCTCCGGCTTCAATTCAAAGTCTTCCGTCGAAATCAATCCTTCAGGCAGCGGCTGGCCTTCGATCTCTTTGAGGTAGGTCCAGATCGATTCGATCTCCTGATCCGCTTTCTTCCGACCAATGAACATGGGCGGCATCATGGTGCCTGTTTGTGTGGCCTGCGGATTGAGCAGCAACTCTTTAAAATACTCGGGCTGCAAACGCTCCACCGTGTGCGTGAGCCGGATCACGGGTGGCCCGAGCGACTTGCGATCCTTCAGGCCGTGACAGGCGATGCAGGCCAGTCCCTTGGCTCCCATCAGGGTCCTGCCGAGTTCGGCGCGGTGATGTTTCTCCAATCCGCTGACATCGATTTTCACCGCTGTCTCGCGCTTGTCAGTCACAGGCAAAAGGTCAACCAGCATCTCGGTCTGAGCCTGGCCAAAATTCGGCATGCGCGTGTCCATGTAGGGTCTCACGCTGCCGCCCTCGCCATAGAGCACTTTTTGCAGCCAGCCGCGGGTCAGCTTGCGCCCCAC
>CANJVS010000064.1 GCA_947477755.1 Verrucomicrobiaceae bacterium
ATTCCCATGCTCACCGGACATCATCTCATCGCAGGCCGTGAAGCGGCCGCTGATCACGCCCCGTTTCAGGCTCTGAATCCGACGACGAATCAAAAGCTGACCCCTTTCTTTGGTGAAGCCACGCACGCCATGGCGGATGAGGCGCTGCAGGCGGCCGACGGAGCTTTTGATTCCCTGCGCACAGCCTCGCCGGAGACACGCGCCGCTTTGCTGGATCATCTCGCTGATGAAATCATGGCGCTGGGTGATGCCCTGCTGGAGCGCGCGCATCAGGAAACGGCGCTGCCCATGGCAAGACTCACCGGCGAACGCGGACGCGCCATCGGCCAGTGCAAGATGTTCGCCGCGCTGATCCGTGAAGGTTCCTGGGCCCAGATGAGCATCGACCACGCGATCCCGGATCGTGCCCCTGTGCCAAAGCCGGATGTGCGCCGTGTGCTGCAGCCTGTCGGGCCGGTGGTGGTTTTTGGTGCGAGCAATTTTCCTTTCGCCATTGGTGTCGTCGGCACGGACACAGTCTGTGCGCTGGCTGCCGGTTGCCCGGTCGTCGTCAAGGCGCATCCGGCTCATCCCGGCACCTGTGAAATGCTTTCCCGCGCCGTCTTCAATGCCCTGCGCAAGTCGGGATTGCCCGACGGATGTTTCTCAATGCTGCATGGCTGCGGTCATGAAATCGGGGCGGAACTGGTGAGGCATCCGCTCACCCAGGCGGTGGCCTTCACCGGATCACTCAAAGGTGGCCGTGCCATGATGGACATCGCCGCCGCCCGGCCGAACCCGATCCCGTTTTATGGTGAAATGGGGTCCATCAATCCAGTCTTCCTTTTGCCCGGCGCACTCAAGGAACGCGCCACAAAGATTGCGGAAGCCTACGTTGGCTCGGTGACCATGGGAGTGGGCCAGTTCTGCACGAACCCGGCTGTCGTGCTCGGTCTGAAGAGCACGGGCCTCAGCAACTTTGTGCAAAGCGCCGGCGAGCACGCGCAAAAGGTGGCACCGCAAACGATGCTGCATCGCGGCATCTGCGAGACCTATGAGGCCGGAACTGCCGTCTGGAGCACGGTCTGTGGATTGAAGCGCGCCGGTCAGTCCGAGATCGAACCCAATAACGAAGCCACACAGGCCGCCTGCCGCATCTTCTCGACCACGCTCGATGTGCTGGAGTCGAATGAGGAATTGAAGCACGAGGTGTTCGGCCCATGCTCGATCATCGCCGCCGCTGATTCACTGGAGCAGATGCTCACCTTTGCGCGGGGCCTGGAGGGTCAGCTCACCGCGGCGATCCATGGCACGCCTGATGACTTGCGCGAGTTCGCCCCGCTGGTGCGCGTCCTGGAGCGCAAGGTTGGCCGCATCATCTTCAATGGTTTCGGCACCGGCATTGAGCCCTGCCCGTCCATGCATCATGGCGGTCCTTATCCGGCAGCCAGCCACAGCTTTTTCACCAGCATCGGCACCGGCAGCATTTACCGCTTCGTCCGCCCCGTCTGCTACCAGGGCTTCCCCGATGACTGCCTGCCTGCTCCGCTGCAAAACGCCAACGCAGTCGGCGCCATGCGCCTTGTGGACGGCACCCTGACGCGGGAAGGGAAGTGATTTAAATCACCCGCCACTCATGGTTGGAGATCTTCAAGCGGTCTCCAATCCCGTGGCTCCGAGGCCTGTGCCGGCGTGAACTTTGAGTTGCACAAAAGGGTACGGCTTGTTAAACCATGAACTCCTTTCAAACGCCGCCTATTAACACTGCCATGAAATCCCTCATCACACTCCTCGCTGTCGCTTTCATTTCAACGGTCTGCCCGGCTGCTGAAGCACTGAACACTGTCTGCCCGATCACGGGAAAGCCCGCCAATCCGGCCATCACCAGCAATTACAGCAAGACGGTGAATGTCTGCTGCGACCGCTGCGTGGGTCAGTTCAAGGCCAATCCCAAGAGCTATCTCAGCTCCATCCTCGTCGCCAGCGTCAGCCAGTGCCCGCTGAGCAAGAAGAAGGTGGATGGCTCAAAAAAGATCACCTATGAGCGCGTGGTTGCATTCGCCGATGCCGCCAGCAAGGCCACCTTTGATGCCGCGCCGGACAAGCACATCAAAGAAGTGCGCCAGTAACCGAAGCTCATTCCCCGAATCGTTTTCAAAGGCAGTCGTGCAGTCACGGCTGCCTTTGCTGTTTCCGGGGCATGACGTCGCGCGCCCTTGCCCGATGCTATTCGCGGCTTACCATTCACCCGTTCCGCATGCCCGAAACCGAATCCAGCCTCAAGCATCTCATGATCAGCGCTTCGGCTGGATCGGGGAAGACGTATCAGCTTGCGCGGCGGTATGCCCATCTGCTCGCGATCGGCGCTGAAGCAGAGGGGATCGCGGCGATGACCTTCACCCGCAAGGCAGCAGGGGAATTCTTCAACCGCATCCTGCGCAAACTCGCGGAACTCGCGGCCAAGCCTGGTGGTGCCGCGGCCTTCTTTGAAAATGCCGAGCCGCCCGTTCCGGCGGATATCGACTATGCCCAACTGCTGCGCCGCGTGACACGGCGTTTGCATCGTTTGCGGTTAGGCACACTGGACAGTTTTTTCGCCGGGATGACGCGCTGTTTTCCCCTGGAACTCGGCCTGCCTGCGGGCGCGCGGGTGATGCAGGAGGACGAGGCCAGGCAGGCTTTGAACGAAGCACTTGAGTCGCTGCTGGATCATCTTTACGCGGGCGATGATCGGGCATCGCTGAAGCTGCTGACGGAGGCCTACAAGCAGGCGACGTTTGGTGCGGGTGAAAAGACGGTGGATGCGACCATGCAGAAATGGGCCGCAGATGGCGTGATGCGCTGGGAGGATTCGGCGGCCATGCTGACAAATGAACAGGGGCTCCGGGGCTGGGGCGAGATCCACGCGATCTGGCCGGACGGATTGCCTGAGTTCAAACCCGTGGCTGACATGGTGGATGAGGTCAGGCGGCAGTTCATCCCGCCGCATGAGGCGGGCCTGAAGTTGCTTGATGAAACATTGCAGGCGGTGCTGGTGACGTATCCCGGCATGGCGATGCCCAAACGCGTGAAGGAGTTGCTTGAAAAATTGGCTGCGCAGTGGCCTGAGCTACAAAGAGAGCGTGGTGAACTGATGTGGATGCGCAGGACGCTGTCGCTCGATGGTGCGCCGGCTCGTGCCCTGCGTGGACTGGCCGAGTCATTGATGCTGCGGGAGTTTCTGGTGCGCGCCGAGCGCACGCGCGGCCTGGCTGCCGTGACGGCGATGCTCGCAGATCATTACGCCCGGAGAGTGCGCGCACGCGGACGCTTATCCTTTGCTGATGTACAGCGTCTGCTCGCCACGGCCGTGCGCGAGGATTCGCCCTGGCTCGGTGGCGGTGGTGATCTCTGGTATCGCATGGACGGGCGGCATGAGCACTGGCTGCTGGATGAATTTCAGGACACCAGCCGCACGCAGTGGCAGGTGATCGGTGGTTTGGTGGATGAGGTCATTCAGGATGACGGGGGCCGTCGCAGCTTCTTCGCCGTGGGTGATCCGAAGCAGTCGATCTATCTCTGGCGTCAGGCGGAGCCGGATTTGTTTGATGACATCCTGCGTGCCTATCCGGCTGCCGGACCCCATGGCCTGCATCAGCAGCCGCTGAGTGTTTCCTATCGCAGCGCGCCTGCGGTGCTGGACGCCGTGAATGCGGTGTTTGAAAAGCGGACGGTGATCGAATCCATGCTTCCGGAAGGCAGTCTCAAGGGTTTCTCCTTCCAGAAGCATGAGGCTAACCAAAAGAATCTCAGCGGTTATGCCGCCCTGCTTTCACCCGTGAAATCTGAAGGGGATGATCAGGATGGCGCGGTCCAGGTGACGGCGGCGCTGCTGCGTGAGTTGGAGCCGCTGAAAAGCGGCCTTTCATGCGCGGTGCTGGTGCGGCAAAACAACAAAGCCACGGAGATGACCGAGGAACTCCGCCGTCTGACCGGCATGGAGGTGGTGTGCGAGTCGAGGCAGCACCCATGCACCGACAATGCGGTGAGCCTGGCTCTGCTTTCCGTACTGCAACTCGCGGCACATCCATCGGACAGGCAGGCATTGGAGCATTTAAAAATGACGCCGTTGTGGCCTGACCTGACGAAAGAGGGCAGATCATGGCGCTACCGGATCGCGCAGGTGCTGAGACTCGTGCAGGGTCAGGGGTTCGCTGCTTTCATCAAGGAATGGGCGGACATCGTTCATGCCACCCTGCCGGAGATGGATGCCTTTCACTCGCGCCGGCTCACCCAGATGACTGACATTGCCGCCGAGTTTGACCTGACTGGTAGCCGTGATTTGGATGCCTTCATCCGCTGTGCCCGCGATTATCCGCTGCGTGTGCGCGGTTCACCTGATGCGATCCAGGTGATGACCGTTCATGCCTCGAAGGGATTGGAATTTGATGTCGTCATCCTGCCTGACCTGAATGGCGATTCGATGGATAAACTGCGTCGCGATGACCTCATGATCAGTCGTGACCGCGAGGGCGTGCGCTGGGTGCTGCAGACGCCGTTGCGCGTCTATGCCGAACTGGATGCCACACTGAGTGCGGAGATGAAAGAGGCGAAGCGGCGCGGGGCCTTCGAATCCCTCTGCCGACTCTACGTGGCCATGACACGCGCCAAGCGCGGCCTCTATCTGATCACGGAGCGCGCGGCCATCAATTCATCCACCGTCAAGGAGTCCGTGCTGCTGCGGGCCACGCTCGATGCCGCGCCCGGCAAGGCGGATGATTCGACATGGTGCACTGAGTGGCAGACAGGTGACCGGGATTGGTATCGGTCCGCGCAGCAAAAGGCCGGGACATTGGCGGCAGTGATCAAGTCACAAACACTGCTGGGCCCGCTGTTGCAGGAAACGCAGCCCATGCCGCGGCGGCGCACGCCTTCGGGTGAGGAGACGTTTAAAGTCAAAGGCAGTGTGCTCTTCAGTGCAGGACGCGAGCCCGGCCGTCGTCTGGGAACCCGTGTGCATGAACTCTTTGCCGAAGTCGCCTGGGACGAGCCGCTGGAGACTCTCTCACAACGCTGGCTAACCAAAGGTATGTTCAATCTGGATGACCTGGATGCCGGTTCCGCCACCGCGGAGAGCCGCGCCTTTCACATTGTAAGCGCGGTGCTCAAGTCAGCGGCCGGAGCCGAGGTGTTCCAATCGGCATCACCAAACACGCAGCTCTGGCGCGAGCGTCCCTTTGATCTTGTCATGAGTGGCGAGTGGGTCTCCGGCATCTTTGATCGTGTTCACCTGGAGCGTGATTCCGGCGGCCGCTACATCAGTGCCTGGGTCATTGATTTCAAAACAGATGAAGTGGGCTCTGATGCTGCCCTGCAGGAGAAACTCGACGGTTATGCCCCGCAAATCGCGCTCTATCGCACCGCCATCATGAAGCTGACCGGCCTGGCTGCTGAAAAGGTCAAATGCTCGCTGCTCTTCACTCGCTTGGAGAGACTGATCGGGATGTAATGCCCAGGGTATGTTCAAAGGCCATGGCTGTCAGGACACGCACCCTTTCGCCTGGCTGTCTCATGGCAGATTTTCCAGGTCCGGCGCATCAATGAACACGTCCATTTGCTGGCCGACATAGATGGGCAGGCTGCCGCGATCGAAACTGTAGATCACTTGCAGCACTCGCGTGTCCACGCGTTCGGTGCTGTCGCCGGTCAGTGATTTCTTCGGCACGACATAAGGCTCGAAGCGGACAAACCGCATTGCTGTTTTGAGGTTCTTGTTGCCGCGCAGAAAGCCGGTGGCGGCGGCTCCGGATTTGATGCGCCAGGCATCGTTTCCATCCACATCCACACGCACATGCACCGGTTCAGTGGCTCCCAGCAGGATAAGCGGGTCACCTGGCTGCCGATATCGACATAGAGTCGCGAGACGATGCCGCTGGCCGCCTGAGATGTCGGATGGAAGGGGCTCCATCATGCGCGCATCAAAGCCCACTCGGCCCAGAAAATCGCGTGCCTGAAGCATGGTTTGAGCGCGCTTCATGCCATTGAGCATGAGCGGGGCGGAAACATTCTCGGCGGCGGTCAGTGTGGGGTTGAGATTGAGCGCCTGAAACACGAAACCGCTGTGCTCGCCGCCGTCACGCTGAATGACTCCGGCGATGGTTGAGATCAGCGTGGTCTTGCCGCATCCGGACGGGCCGACCAGCATCAGCATCTCGCCCGTGAACACTTCGAGATCCACGCCGCGCAGCGCCTGCACCACCGCCTGCCCCTGCCGAAGGTCATCGTTAGACATTTGCAGTGAACCGCCGTTTTGGTTTCAGGCTCCTGATTGGATGGAATCATGATTGGTTAGCTGCGGAACACCCCGGTCGCCGCCGTGATCAGCATGGAAGCAAAGGTTAGCCCGATGATCATGCCGAAGTATTTGGCCCGGTCTCCAATGAGCATCTTGAGGGCGTAGTAGAACATGAATCGCGTTCGTTAGCCGAGTTCCTGTTCTTTCTGCAGCACTGCCAGGCTGGTCTTGAGCACGGTGTCCGGATTGAGCGAGATACTGTCGATACCCTGTTCGACCAGGAACTGGGCAAACTCGGGGTAGTCACTTGGAGCCTGGCCGCAGATGCCGATCTTGCGCCCCTTGGCCCGGCAGGTGGCGATGACTTGGGCGATCATGCTTTTCACGGCGGCATTCCGCTCGTTGAAGATGGGCGCCACGATTTCACTGTCGCGATCCACACCCAGAATGAGTTGGGTGAGATCGTTGGAGCCGATGCTGAAACCGTCAAAAATCTCGGCAAACTCGGCTGCCAGGATCACATTGCTCGGGATCTCGCACATGACGTAGATTTCCAGTCCATTGACGCCGCGTTTCAGACCGTGCTTTTCCATCTCGGCCTGCACGCGCTGTCCTTCCTCAACCGTGCGGCAGAAAGGAATCATCACCTTCAAATTCGTTAGGCCCATGTCCTCGCGCACCCGGCGCACGGCCTGGCATTCGAGGGCAAACCCGGCTTGATAACGCGGGTGATAGTAGCGCGAGGCACCGCGAAATCCGATCATGGGATTTTCCTCCACGGGTTCGTACGCTCTGCCTCCGATGAGGTTGGCGTATTCGTTGGATTTGAAGTCGCTGAGACGCAGGATGACATCCTTCGGGTAAAACGCCGCCGCGAGCATGGCGACACCTTGCGAAAGGCGATCCACGAAGAACTGCGATTTCTCAGTGTAACCGATGGTGAGTTTTTCGATCTCGGCCCTGGCCGCGGCATCGGCGAGATGGTCAAAGTCCAGCAACGCCAGGGGATGCACCTTGATGTAGGTGTTGATGATGAACTCCATGCGCGCCAGGCCGACGCCGTCATTCGGCAGGAATGAGAGTGCGAAAGCCTCCTCGGGATTGGCAAGATTGAGCATCACTTTCGTGCGCGAACGCTGCAGTTCCTTGATGCTGGTCGTCTGCACATCGAAACCGAGGCGGCCATCATAAACAAAACCGGTGTCACCCTCGGCGCAGGAGATGGTGACGATCTGGCCTTCCTTGAGAGCTTCGGTGCCGTGCTCGGTGCCGACGATGGCGGGCACGCCGAGTTCGCGGCTGACGATGGCGGCATGGCAGGTGCGGCCACCGCGGTTGGTCACGATGGCGGCGGCTTTCTTCATCACGGGTTCCCAATCCGGATCGGTCTTGTCGGCCACGAGGATGTCCCCCTCGCGGAACTCGCGCAAAAACTCCACGCTGCGCACAATCCTGACAGGGCCGGTGGCGATCTTTTCGCCGACGCTGCGGCCGGTGATCAGCACCTTGCTGCGCTCTTTGAGTTTGAAGCTCTGGATGATGTCGAGGTTCTTCTGCGCCTGCACGGTTTCAGGCCGTGCCTGAACGATGAACAACTCGCCAGTGCGGCCATCCTTGGCCCATTCGATGTCCATGGGCGTGGCTTGACCGCGCTTGGCACTGTAGTGATCCTCAATGATGCAGGCCCAGCGCGCGAGTTGCAGGATGTCTTCGTCACTCAGGGCAAAGCGCGCCCGATCGCCTGGCGCAACCGGCACGTTTTTCACCATGCGGCTGCCACCGGTGTCGTAGATGAGTTTGAATTCCTTTGAGCCGACACGTTTTTGCAGCACGGGCTTGAAGCCCAGTTTCAGGGTCGGCTTGAACACATAATATTCGTCCGGGTTCACCGAGCCGAGCACGACATTCTCGCCAAGACCATAGGCTGCATTGATCAGCACGGCATCGCGGAAACCGGTTTCAGTGTCGATGGTGAACATGACACCGGCGGAACCGAGATCTGAACGCACCATGCGCTGCACACCGATGGACAGTGCGATGAGCGAGTGATCGAAGCCTTTGTCCACGCGGTATGAAATGGCACGATCAGTGAACAGTGACGCAAAGGAGCGGCGGCAATGCTCAAGCAGCGAGGCATTGCCCTGAACATTCAGATAGGTCTCCTGCTGGCCTGCGAAACTCGCATCCGGCAAGTCCTCTGCTGTGGCGCTGCTGCGCACTGCCACGTCGAGCGGCAGGGTCTGAGCGCCGCTGAGTCTGGCATAAGCATCCAGCATCTCCTGCTCCAAATCATGCGGCATGGGGGTTGCCAGAATAGCATGGCGCACCTCGCTGCCGCGCTGCTGGAGATTGTCCATGTCAGCCGTGTTCAGGCCGGTGAGGATCTGCCTGATTCGTTCATCCAGGCCGGTCGAGCCCATGAAGTGGCGGTAGCCTTCCGCCGTGACGGCGAACCCGTCCGGAACCTTGACGCCCTGGGAGATCAATTCATTAAACATCTCGCCCAGCGAGGCATTTTTGCCGCCGACAATTGGGATGTCATCGATGGAGATATCGGCAAACCATCTGATAAATCGTGGCGGGGTGTTGGCGGTCATACAAGTGGCGGGGTGACGACAAAGACGGGTTTGTGTGATTTGGCTAATAACGACTGAACCGTGGATCCAAGCAGCGCGGCACCTGTTCGTGAATGCCCCTTGGTGCCCATGCAGATGACATCGGCACCAAAGCGTTCCGCAGCCTCGCAGAGGGCGGTGGCGATGTCGTCATGAATTAAAATTTCTGTGCTGATGGAAACATTGGTTCGGGAAAGGAGTTCGGCGGGCAGCGCTTTCAATTTTTCGGTGGCCTCGCTCTTTTCCCTGGCCGTGGCGATGCTGTGATCAAAGTAAACCTCGGAGGCAATGACGGGATTGATGCCGCTGGAAGGCTCGGGGCAGACATGCACCAAGCGGATGGCTCCGCCGCCTGGCAGCAGGCTGTGGGCATGCCTGAATGCCTCGGCGCAGACATCCGTAAAGTTGGTTGCCAGTAAGATCCGGCGAATCTCAGGGATCCTGGTGTCGGACACACCTCTGGGTGCCGGTGCGCAAAGCACATTGGTCGTCGCATGAGCCAGCGTGCTGCGTGAGAAGGAGGGTGATTTGAGCCGCTGCCAGCCATGCTTCTGATGCGTTCCAATCACGAGCAGTCCGGACTTTTGTTCATCCGCCGTGTGAAGAAAGTCATCCGCCGGCTGGCCCGTGACCTTTCGCACATGCACCTTGACCGGCATGTCGCCGAGCACGGCATGAACGCGCTCCCAAACATCGGTCTGGCGGGTGATTTCCTGCTCTTTGGAACCAAGCGGCTCTTCAACCGGCCGGACGTAGGCCGCCTCGATTCCGACACCGCCGATGCTGACAAAGGTTTTCATGGTGGCGATGGCTGCGTCTGCGGACTTGGTGAAGTCCACGGCGCAAAGAAGGCGCAAGGGCGATTCACCATTCAACCAGGCCCGGAGCAATTCAGGCTGCCGAACAACAAGCGTCGGAACCGAAGCGCCCTCCGCCACGCGTTCCGCCACGCTGCCGATCAGCCAGCGGCTGGCCAGACCTTTGCCGGTGGATCCGAGAACAATGCAGCTGGTGGGTTGTTCGCTGGCAGCATCGACAATCGCGAAACTGGGACTGCCGTGGCGCAGGTCCTCGGCCACTTCCACGCCCGATGAGCGCAAACGGTCAGCCTCGCGCTTGAGTTGATCGCGGACAACGGTGTCCAAAGCTAGTTCCTCATAACCGTTGGTAGAGTGCAGACAGGGCCATGCAGGCGGCTTTCCAAGAGACGTCCAGCCAGAGCTGGGCAGCTACCCAGCGGATGAGTTTGACGCTGTGTTGCGTCACTCGCTGCATCATC